>JAAZLP010000065.1 GCA_012799265.1 Phyllobacteriaceae bacterium
CTAGTTGGACCATCAGGTTGCGGTAAGTCTACCTTGTTGCGGATGATCGCTGGCCTCGAGGACATTACCGGCGGTGAGATCGAAATCGCTGGTACTGTGGTCAACGATCTCGCGCCCAAGGATCGCGACATCGCCATGGTGTTTCAGTCCTACGCGCTCTACCCGCACATGACGGTTGAGGAGAACATGGCCTTCTCGCTGCGCCTCGCGCGTGTGCCGAAGGATGAAACCAGGCGTCGTGTTGCCCATGCTGCCCAGATTCTCGGTCTTGAGCCCTATCTTGAGCGTTATCCGCGCCATCTGTCGGGCGGACAAAGACAGCGCGTCGCCATGGGCCGGGCCATCGTGCGCAATCCGACGGTATTTCTGTTCGACGAACCCTTGAGCAATCTCGACGCCAAACTGCGCGTGCAGATGCGCAGCGAGATCAAACTCAATCACCAGCGACTGAAGACAACGACGGTTTATGTGACCCATGATCAAATCGAAGCCATGACCATGGCCGATCGCATCGTCGTCATGCATTCAGGCAATATAGAGCAGATCGGTACGCCCCTGGAGCTCTACGACAACCCGGCCAACCTTTTCGTTGCCGGCTTTATCGGGTCCCCGGCAATGAACATTGTGCCCGGCTCGATAGCGGGATCGAGGTTCCAGTTTGCCGACGGAACGAGCATCGATCTGGGTACGCTGCCGCCAGGCGTCAAGGATGGGCCCGTCACGCTTGGTGTGCGTCCCGAGCATTTGCGTCTCGATCCGGCCGGAATCATGGCGGAAATTGTTGTCATCGAACCCACCGGGTCTGAAACCCAGGTGACGGTCAATCTGGGCGGCCACGATCTTGTTGGCGTTTTCCGCGAGCGCATCAGTGCCGGCCCCGGAGAGAAGATCGGTATCTCCTTCGACTCGGCTCAGGTGCACCTTTTTGACGTGAGCACCGGACGCCGCATCGCCCGCTGAGTAAGCTCCACTCTCTTGCCGGCGGCCGCAGTGTCGTCGGCGTCTCGGCCTCTACAACAGGGTGGGGCCGCGCGCGAGCGGGCCCCGTTCTTGCTCAGATCCGCAAACCGCCAGCGTCGAAGGCCAGAGCAGCGCCGCTTTCGATCCCGACTGATATCGGCGCGCCGCTGGTCACTCTGGAATGCCCCTTCTGCTGGATCGTGACCTTGGTCTCGCCATCGCGGCCGAGAGCGTAGACATAGGAAACGCCGCCCAACTGCTCGACCACCTGTGCGGTCGCCGTCAAGGCCGCGCCCGATGCGCTATCATCAGTGAAATGCTCCGGGCGAATGCCGACAGTGATGGTGTCGCCGACCTTGCCGCCTGAACTGCGACGACGCACCTCGATCTCCGGAGCATCAAAGGCAGTCAGCGCAACCATCATCCTGTCGCTCTCAATGGACCGGATTACGCCCTCGATGAAGTTCATGCGCGGCGAGCCGATGAAACCGGCGACAAAAATGTTGTCTGGATTGTCGTAGAGCTCGATCGGGCTACCCTGCTGCTCGATACGGCCCGCGCGCAGGACGACGATGCGATCCGCCAGGGTCATGGCTTCCACCTGATCATGGGTCACATAGACCATGGTGGCGCCGAGTTGCTGATGCAGGTTGGCGATCTCGATGCGCATCTGGACGCGCAGCTCGGCATCGAGATTGCTGAGCGGCTCGTCGAAAAGAAAGGCCCGAGGCTGGCGAACGATGGCGCGACCAATGGCGACGCGCTGGCGCTGCCCACCCGAAAGCTGGCGCGGTTTTCGGTCGAGCAGTTCGGTCAACTCAAGGGTACGTGCTGCCTCTTCGACGCGCTGGGCAACCTCGTCCCGCGGCGCGCCACCCATGCGCAGGCCAAAGCCGAGATTTTCGGCCACGGTCATGTGGGGGTAGAGTGCATAGGACTGGAACACCATGGCCACGCCGCGCTCGGACGGGTCAAAGTCGGTCACGTCCTCGCCGCCGATAAGAACCTGTCCCGAACTGGGCTCTTCAAGCCCGGAAATGGTCCGCAGAAGCGTGGACTTGCCGCAGCCGGAGGGGCCAACGAAGACCACGAATTCACCGTCCGCGATATCGAGGTCGATATCGTGAATGACCTTTACCGAGCCGAAGCTCTTGTTGATGCCGCGCAGTTTAAGTTCGGCCAAAACCCTGTCCTCCCATTTGCCATGGCGCGCTTCTTTCGGGCGCATTCCCTGGCTCAGCGGTCCCTGCTTGAGGTGATCGCAACATCGGATTCATGTCGCATTATGTGACGCACATAAGTGTATCGATCATGCTTCGTGATTAACCCAAGACTTCGATGCTCCCGTGATTTGAAAGGGGAGTAAAGAGGCAAACAATCCGTGATCTGCAACTTTCTGAGGTACGTTCCTCTTGCTGAATTTGTCGCAAGCTGTCTAGATGTCCTCTTGTGGGTGACTAGCGCGTCTAGCAGCCGCGGCAGCCAGGGAGGAGGCCGTAAGGTCTTTGGCTGCAAACAACAGGAGGAGATATTATGAAGCCTATTGCGCTCGCCGCAGTACTCGGGCTGACGGCCGTGCTTCCTGCACAGGCACAAACCGTAGTGCAGCACCTTCACATCACGTCGATTCCGGCGGAAGTGGAGCTGATGAATTCCATTGCAGCCGACTTCATGGCGCAGAACCCTGACATTATCGTTGAGCTGCCCTTCCTTGAGAACGAGGCATTCAAGCAGAAGCTGACCACGCTGCTGCAGTCCGATGATGCGCCCGACGTGTTCCACACCTGGGGTGGCGGCGTCTTCTACGAGCAGGCCAAGGCCGGTTTTCTGCGCCCCATCCAGGACGTGCTGAGCGATGAAGCCAAGGAAGCCGTCGGCAGCGCCGGCATCGCAGCCTACACCGCGCCCGACGGCAATCTCTATGGTGTGGCCCGCGACGTCGCCGAAGTTGTGCTCTGGTACAACAAGGAACTGTTCGAACAGGCCGGTGTCGATCCTGCCAGCATGGAAACCTGGGAAGGCTTCCTGGCCGGTATTGAGGCCTTCAAAGCTGCGGGCATTACCCCGATTGCGATCGGTGCGAAGGACAAGTGGCCGGCGCACTTCTGGTGGTCCAAGCTTGTGGTCCGCCAGGCTGGCATGGAAGGCTTCCAGGCCGCCGCAGCAGGCGAAGGCGACGGCTTTGCCGGCGAGGATTTCGTCAAGGCTGGCGAATACTTTCTGGAGCTTGCCGCAACGGATCCCTGGCAGCAGGGCTTCCTGGCTGCCAGCTACAGCGACGCGTCCGGTCTGTTCGGTGACGGCAAGGCCGCGATGCATCTGATGGGCGACTGGGACTACGGCGCCATGAAGGACAATTCGGCCAGCAAGGAAGGCATTCCCGACGACAAGCTCGGCATCCTGCCTTTCCCGACCATTGAAGGCGGCAAGGGCGACCCGACCGACACGCTTGGTGGTCTCGGTGGTGTGCTGTTCTCCAAGAACGCATCCGACGCCGCTGTGCGCTGGATCGAGTTCTTCAACAACAAGGAAAACCAGGCAAAGTACGCCGCTGACGCCTACTATATCCCGATTTCCAAGGGTGCAGCAGACGTCATGACCAATCCGTTCAAGGTTCAGATCGCTCAGAACATCGGCAATGCCCACTGGCACGCGCTGTTCTTCGATCAGGCCCTTGGTCCCAATGTGGGTGGCGTCGTCAATGACGTCTCCGCAGATCTCGCTGCCAATGCGATCAGTGCGGAAGAAGCTGCCCAGCTGATCAAGGAAGCGGTGGACGACTCTCTCTAGTCGTTCCGCGACCAGCGGCGGGGGGTCCCCTTGCGCCCGCC
>JAAZLP010000066.1 GCA_012799265.1 Phyllobacteriaceae bacterium
GATGAAACCCGACATGCCAAGCCTCAAAGTCATGCGGAAGTGCAGCATAAACAGGAGTTTTTATGCAGCCTCGGCGGGAAACATCCGGAACACAAGATTTATCCGGACCTCCTGAAACGCCTGGCCATCACGCGGCCCAATCTGGTCTGGTGCACGACATCAACCACATCCCCATGCGCCGAGCATTCGGCATGACCTCGAACCGTGTGGGCGGGCCGCCGGATCGACAGCCGGATGAGCCAAAGGCTGTGGAGAAATTGCAGGAGCAGATTTTTGGGTTGTGCAAAATGGCTCGACGCAGACTGAACCAACCACGCCTCGATCAGCCACTACGCGCGGCGCGGGTCAGCCGCTGTATAATCCGCGTCATAGCCGTTTGGCGGGATGGCCCTGGGTGAGGTGACGGGTGCGGAATTCTGGCGGGCCTTGATGCTGGCGCTGCGGCGTGACTGGCCGGGCAAGGCAGGTATGTGTAAATTAATTTACAGTATTATACCAAACTCTGTTAATAAATTTACAAAATTTTCCTTATACAGAAATCACTTAACGTGGTTTATGGAGTGTGTTTACTGTTCATAGTGTTCGTTTGTGTCAGTCCATTCCGAGGTCCTCGTTCTTGGGTGATCTTTGGGTTGGCTGCAGGGGGATAATTGTTGTGAGGGGGAGCCATGAGCACTGAAATCGTTGAAAAGCACGGGATTCCTGCTGGTTTTGGGTCAGCGCATGTTGGTCCTGAGGATTATGGGCGGCTCTATGCCGAATCGATGTCGGATCCCGAGGGGTTCTGGGGGCGCGAGGGGCGGCGGCTGGACTGGATCGAACCCTACAGCAAGGTGAAAGAGACCGATTTCACCTTCGGCAAGGTCAGCATCAAATGGTATGGCGACGGGGTGCTGAATGCCTGCGTCAACTGCGTGGACCGGCATCTGCCGGCGCGCGCCAACCAGACCGCGATCATCTTCGAGCCCGACGACCCGAAGGATCCGGCGCAGCACATCACCTATGCGGAACTGTCCGACAAGGTGAACCGCTTTGCCAATGTGCTGCTGTCTCAGGGGGTGATGCGCGGCGACCGGGTGGTGATCTATCTGCCGATGATCCCCGAGGCCGCCTATGCGATGCTGGCCTGCGCCCGGATCGGGGCGGTCCATTCCATTGTCTTTGCGGGGTTCTCGCCCGATGCGCTGGCCAACCGGATCAATGATTGCGGCGCGAAACTGGTCATCACCTCTGATACCGCGCCGCGCGGCGGGCGGCGCACGGCGCTGAAATCGAATGCCGATGCGGCGCTGCTGCATTGCTCGGACAGGGTGCGCTGCCTGGTGGTCAAGCATACCGGCGACCAGACCACCTGGGTCGAGGGCCGCGATGTCGATGTGAAGGCGCTGATGGAGACCGCCAGCCCCGACTGCCCGCCGCGCCCGGTGGGGGCCGAGGATCCGCTGTTCATCCTCTATACCTCGGGGTCCACCGGCAAGCCGAAGGGGGTGGTCCATACCACCGGCGGCTATCTGGTCTATGCCGCGATGACGCATCAATACACCTTCGATTACCATGATGGCGACGTCTTCTGGTGCACGGCGGATGTGGGCTGGGTGACCGGCCACAGCTATATCATCTATGGCCCGCTGGCCAATGGCGCCACCACGCTGATGTTCGAGGGCGTGCCGACCTTCCCCGATGCCGGCCGCTTCTGGCAGGTCTGCGCCAAGCACAAGGTGACGCAGTTCTATACCGCGCCGACGGCGATCCGCACGCTGATGGGCAAGGGCACCGAATTCATCGAGGGCCACGACCTGTCCAGCCTGCGCCTGCTGGGCACGGTGGGCGAGCCGATCAACCCCGAGGCCTGGAACTGGTATGACCGCAATATCGGCAAGGGCCGCTGCCCGATCGTGGACACCTGGTGGCAGACCGAGACCGGCGGCCATCTGATCACGCCCCTGCCCGGGGCGATCGAGACCAAGCCGGGTTCGGCGACGCTGCCCTTCTTCGGCATCCGCCCGGCGGTGCTGGAGGCCGAAACGGCGAAGCTGATCGAGGGCGACCCGGCCGAGGGGGTGCTGTGCATCGCCGACAGCTGGCCCGGTCAGATGCGCACCATCTGGGGCGATCACCAGCGGTTCGAAGAGACCTATTTCCAGCAATATCCGGGCTATTACTTCACCGGCGACGGCTGCCGCCGCGACGAGGACGGCTATTACTGGATCACCGGGCGGGTGGATGACGTGATCAACGTGTCCGGCCACCGGATGGGCACGGCCGAGGTCGAATCGGCGCTTGTGGCGCATGCGAAGGTGGCCGAGGCGGCGGTTGTGGGTTACCCGCATCCGGTCAAGGGTCAGGGCATCTATGCCTATGTGACGCTGATGAACGGGGTGGAGCCTTCGGAGGATCTGCGCGCCGAGCTGGAGACATGGGTGCGCACCGAGATCGGCCCGATCGCGCGCCCGGACCTGATCCAGTGGGCGCCTGGGATGCCGAAGACGCGTTCGGGCAAGATCATGCGCCGGATCCTGCGCAAGATCGCCGAGAACGACTATGGCAGCCTCGGCGACACCTCGACCCTGGCCGAACCCGAGGTCGTCGACGACCTCATCAACAACCGGATGAACCGCGAATAAACGCGGGGAACGCATCCCGGTTCACTCGCCCTGACCGGGATGCGACGGCAACATCAAGGGCGGAACGTGGTATGTCTGAACAGGGAGGGTTCGCAGGACATGAGTGACAGAAAATCATCAAATGCATATTGGCAGGCAAATCTCAGGATCATCTGGACCTGTCTGGCCATCTGGGCGCTGGTTTCCTATGGCTTCGGGATCCTGCTCAGGCCGCTGATCTCGGGGATCTCGGTCGGAGGGTCCGATCTGGGCTTCTGGTTCGCCCAGCAAGGCTCGATCCTGATCTTCATCGTGCTGATCTTTTTCTATGCCTGGCGCATGAACAAGCTCGACCGCGAATATGGCGTGGATGAGTGAAAGGACCTGAATCATGAGCCAGTTTACCCTTAACCTGATCGTCATCGGTCTGTCCTTCGCGCTGTATATCGGCATCGCGATCTGGGCGCGGGCCGGTTCGACCGCCGAGTTCTATGCCGCCAACCGCGGCGTCGGGCCGGTCATGAACGGCATGGCGACCGCGGCCGACTGGATGTCGGCGGCCTCGTTCATCTCGATGGCGGGTCTGATCGCCTTCACGGGCTATGACAACTCGACCTATCTGATGGGCTGGACCGGCGGCTATGTGCTGCTGGCACTGCTGCTTGCGCCCTATCTGCGCAAGTTCGGCAAGTTCAC
>JAAZLP010000067.1 GCA_012799265.1 Phyllobacteriaceae bacterium
ACGCGTCGCAGGGTGTCGAAGCGCAGACGCTGGCCAATGTCTATCACGCGCTCGAAGCCAATCACGAGATCGTACCGGTCCTCAACAAGGTCGACCTGCCCGCTGCGGATATCCCGCGCGTCAAGACACAGATCGAGGACGTCATCGGCATCGATGCCTCGGATGCCATTGAAATCTCTGCGAAAACTGGCCTCAACATCGAGGGCGTGCTCGAAGCCATCGTCACCCGCCTGCCGGCGCCGAAGGGCGACATCAATGGACCGTTGAAGGCACTGCTGGTCGATAGCTGGTACGACACCTATCTCGGCGTCGTGGTTCTCGTGCGCATCATTGATGGCGTGATGAAGAAGGGCCAGCGCATCCGCATGATGGCTTCGGGCGCCGTCTATGAGCTCGATCGCGTCGGCGTCAACACGCCAAAACTCGTTGAAGTAAAAGAACTTACGCCGGGTGAGCTGGGCGTCTTCACCGCCTCCATCAAGGAAGTGGCGGACACCAATGTCGGCGATACGATCACCGACGACAAGAAGCCGACGGCCGAGCCGCTGCCGGACTTCCGGCCGGCGCAACCGGTTGTTTTCTGTGGCCTTTTCCCGGTGGATGCGTCCGATTTCGACGAATTGCGCGCGGCGATGGGCAAATTGCGCCTCAATGACGCGTCGTTTTCGTTCGAAATGGAGACCTCGGCGGCCCTCGGATTCGGCTTCCGCTGCGGCTTCCTTGGGCTCTTACACCTTGAAATCATTCAAGAACGTCTCAGCCGCGAGTTCGACCTCGATCTGATCGCGACGGCGCCTTCGGTGGTCTATGAGATCGAGATGACCGACGGGTCGCAGATGCAGCTGCATAATCCGGCGGATATGCCGGATGTGATGAAGATTAGCGAAATCCGCGAGCCATGGATCAAAGCAACGATCCTGACGCCGGATGAATATCTCGGGGCCATTCTGAAGCTCTGCCAGGATCGCCGCGGTATTCAGACCAATCTATCCTATGTCGGCAGTCGGGCCATGGTCGAGTATGACTTGCCGCTCAACGAAGTCGTCTTCGACTTCTATGACCGGCTGAAGTCTATCTCCAAGGGCTATGCCAGCTTTGACTATCACCTTGCTGACTATCGCGAGGGTGATCTGGTCAAACTGTCGATCCTGGTCAATGCCGAGCCCGTGGATGCCCTTTCCATGCTGGTGCACCGCTCTGTCGCGGAGAGCCGTGGTCGGCAGATGTGCGAGAAGCTTAAGGAATTGATTCCGCAGCATCTTTTCGTCATTCCGATCCAGGCGGCGATCGGCGGCAAGGTCATTGCCCGCGAGACGGTTCGCGCGATGCGCAAGGACGTTACGGCAAAATGCTATGGTGGCGACGCAACGCGTAAGCGTAAGCTCCTGGACAAGCAGAAAAAAGGCAAGGCCAGGATGCGCCAGTACGGCAATGTCAACATCCCGCAGGAGGCCTTTATCAAGGCCCTCAAGATGGGTGACGACTAAGACCCCAAAAGCGCGCATCCGTCGCTTTTGGGGTCTTTATGAACGATTTATGAACAGGTTGGCGCGTCAGGCGATGCGCCAGGAACTGGTGTCGTTCATATTGAGGTAGAAGGCGGGGCGAAAACCGAGGCCCAGGCCATTGAGACTGTCGAGCTGGATCATGCCGGCATCGGTGCGCACACCGAGAATGGCATGCCAACGACCATTGCTCAGCTGACCCACCAGAATGGTCATCGCCGAAACGGAAACACCCTGCTGGTGCAGGGCGACGATCTTGGCGAGCACATAGTCCTCGCAATCGGCCCCCGCGCCGGGACGACTCGGAACCGTCCAGTAGTCGCTGTCGCCATAATTCTGGCGGTCGGAGACAAATGGATAGGCGGCATTGATGCTGTTGCTGACGCTGTGGAGCGTGGCTCAAGATCGGGCGTATGGCGCAGCTTGGACGGGCCGGAAAACGAGCTGCAAAAATTGAGCGGCTGATCGCGACGCATGCACATCTCTTCCCAGCCGGGCTGACGCGCCTGAACGTAGTCAGCCGCCACAACGGGGGGCGCGATGACTGTGCTGGCGATTCCGGCAAAAGCAAAAACGGCAACGCTCAGGAGCGAAGCGAAGGATTTCATTCTGTTCACCAAAAAGGTTCGTGGCGAGACCTGCTCGCGTGACTTCAAATAATCTGAGGAACCTGCGTCAGCGCCCCGATAGCCAATCAAGGCGCGGGGGAAAACCTTGGACACGCCTTCGTGAAATCTTGGCTCGATGGGCAAGGAGCCCGTCGAAAGTAGGCTCCTAAACCCCTGTTTTTGGCTCATAAAATGAGATCTTAGGATCGGGCCGCTGTCCGCAAATTTTGAATTAACTAAGTCTAAACATTTGGGACATGGCGGGTTTTCCCGTGTTACCGGGCGGGGAAGAATGGGCACGAAGGGATGCCGTCGGTCAGTGCCGCCACCGACGAGAACCGGTCGAGAAAGACGCTTTCGGCGCGGCCTGGCGACCTGTGGTGCGACAACCGGGCGCGCGTGTCGCACCCCCCTTTGATTATTCGCCTCAGCCCCTTTTGTTGCCTGTCCGCCGCCGAGCGCGGGCTGCTATAAGCCGGCCATGAGCGAGAGATTTGCCCTTACCGGCCCCGCCGAGGCGGGACAGGAGATCAAGAAAAGCCGCTTCGTCGCGGTGGCCGCGCCGATCGACAGCGAGGCGGCGGCCAAGGCGTTTGTCGCCGCGCAGGCCGACCCCGGCGCCAATCACAATTGCTGGGCTTGGCGGCTGGGCCAGACCTATCGCTTCAGCGATGACGGCGAGCCTAGCGGCACGGCGGGCAAGCCGATCCTCCAGGCCATTGACGGACAGAACCTTGATCGCGTGGTCGTTCTCGTGACGCGCTGGTTCGGCGGCGTGCTCTTGGGAAGCGGCGGCTTGATGCGCGCCTATGGCGGCACGGCGGCGCTCTGCCTGCGCGGGGCGGAAAAAGTCCCACTGATCGAGATGAGTACAGGCGAGGTCGCCTGCACCTTTGCTGATCTTGCGCGCTTTCAGGCGCGGCTTGGGAATTTTCCCGGGATGGAAATGCTGTGCCCGCGCTTTACCGATGATGGCGCCGTGCTGGTGCTGCGATTTCCGAGTGCGGCGACGGCAGAGGTCGCGGCGCTGGTCAATGATCTCAGCAATGGGCGGGTGGCGCTAAAGGTTTTGTAAGGGTTTACCCCCACCCTGCCTCCCCCTGGCAGGGGGAGGGGAAGATGGGGCTCTCGCATTGACGGGACCACAGGCGCGATGCGTCCCTCCCCCGCATGCGGGGGAGGCCAGGTGGGGGCCAGGACTTAGTCGAGGCTGAGCTTTACCAGTTCGCCTTCCATCATCATGGGGACGAAGATGGCCTCGCCGTCGGAGCCGATATCGGCTGAGCCCATCACCAGGGTGGCGAGCGTTTCGGGGGCTTCACCGGGAGTGACGCCCAGAATGGCACCGCCGAAAAAGTCGGTGACGATGTAGCGGTCGCCCACTTTGACGATGCCATCGAGGAAGCCGATCTTGTCGGCACCTTCAACCGCGGACACGGCTTTGGTGGCGATGTCGACGCGCATGAGGCTGCCGGGCACCATGTCTTCGGGATTTTGCGCCAGCTGGCCGAACCCGGCGGTGATGAGGCTATCGCCATCGGCGAGAATGCCATTGGGGCTGCCCAGCGCCGGATCTTCGACAAGGATGCTCGCCGCGCCATCGGCCACGGCATAGATGCGATTGGCGAAGGTGTCGGTGACATAGATCGTGCCGGCGCTGTCGGCGGTGACATCATTGAGGAAGGTCGCGCCCTCGATGGCCAGCGTTTCCACCGCACCGGAGGCGAGATCGACGATCCGCAGATTGGTGATGTCGGCGACATAGAGCTTGCCGCCCGCAATGGCCGAACCCTTTGGCGCGTCGAGCCCGGTGACCCAATCGGCCTCGATCATGGTGCCATCGAGCGCCACAAGGCTGAGCTTGCCATTGCCATCGGCCGCACTGGCATCGCCAACAATGTTGGAAACGATCAGGCGCTGGTTGACGGCGTCAAAGACCACCGATTCCGGGGTTTCAAATCCCGCCAGCCGCCATTCTTCCGCGCCCTGGGCCAAGGCGGGCACCAAAGCGAGGGCAGTGGCCATGCCGATCAGGGCGTTCGTTTGTCGGGTCATGAAATCTCTCCTCCTCAAAATTGCTAAGCAATGCAGGAGCTTAACATGGGAGGAGAGTGGGGCAAGGGTGAGGGTGACGACCAGTGAGACGTCACAACAATTTGCTCTTTCAAAAAAATGAGGCGCACGATTACATCGGGCAATTCATGGTGGGGGACCAGTGGACCAAAATCGGAAGAAACGTTTGATCTTGAGAAACGCCTGAAAAGCATCGAGCGCATGACTCAAGAGCTAGTCAAATTTCCTGGCACGTATATCGGCCCGTACGGAACGCAAATTAGGGACGTGGACATCTCACAGCTGCCCACATCAAGATTGGACTTAAAGAGGTGCCCCATCAGCCCGTACTTCAGTTTCATCTCAGAGCCACGGACGATGACCCGTCGGACGAAGTGTACGAAGATCTTGTGGACGCGTTCGAAGATACAACGAAGCTCATTTTGGAGCTCACTGAAGGTTTTATGCAGAGCTCTCGTGGTCCAAACAGAGGCATCAAGTATCCCTCCACACGTCACCCTCGGGCTTGACCCGAGGGGGCTTCACTTCAGCCCTGCATCCGCAAGTGCAGAACCCTCGGGTCGAGCCCACTGGTGTCCGGTTTAGATTTGTAGACAAGCTGCATGACATTGATTCTACTGTGTTTTGAACGTTTCGCAGCGTTTTGGACACGAGCAAGGGATCAATGTCATGCGGCACCACAATAGCGTTTTCCACGGGGTTCTGAAGCAGGTTCCGTGGTCTTTGTTCGATACGCTTGTCGAAAAGCACAAGGCCGACCAT
>JAAZLP010000068.1 GCA_012799265.1 Phyllobacteriaceae bacterium
CAAACTTCTCGCCTTCGAGGATGAGGCCCATGGCAATGCCAGCCACCGGACGCTTCATCGGCACGCCGGCATCCATCAGCGCCAGCGAGGTGCCGTAGACGGTTGCCATCGAGGACGAGCCGTTGGATTCGGTGATCTCCGACACGACGCGGATCGTGTAGGGGAATTCTTCGATCGACGGACGGATCGGGTTGATGGCGCGCCATGCCAGCTTGCCGTGACCGATTTCGCGACGACCGGGCGAGCCCATGCGGCCAGCTTCACCGACCGAGTAGGGCGGGAAGTTGTAGTGCAGCAGGAAGTTTTCCTTACGGGTGCCTTCGAGGCTGTCGATATACTGTTCGTCTTCACCGGTGCCGAGCGTGGCAACAACCAGCGCCTGGGTTTCACCGCGGGTGAAGATGGCCGAACCGTGGGTGCGCGGCAGGACGCCGACTTCTGCCAGGATCGGACGAACGGTCTTGAGATCGCGACCGTCGATACGGCTGCCGGTGTCCAGAATGTTCCAGCGAACGATCTTGGCCTGGAGATTGTGGACGACTTCGCCCAGTTCTTCCTTGGAGACTTCGCCGGCTTCGATCTTGGCAGCGAAAGCTTCCTTGACCTTGGCATTGGCGGCGTCAACGGCAGCGTAGCGCTGTGCCTTTTCGGTGATCTGGTAGGCAGCTCGCAGATCGGCTTCGGCAATGGCCAGAACTTCAGCTTCGAGAGCCGAGAAATCGGGCGGGGTGAAGTCGCGCGGTTCCTTGGCAGCGAGTTCTGCCAGCTGGATGATCGCTTCGATGACCTGAGCCGATGCCTTGTGGCCGAACATCACTGCGCCGAGCATGACTTCTTCGGACAGTTCCTGCGCTTCCGATTCAACCATCAGCACGGCGTCGGCAGTGCCGGCCATGACGAGGTCGAGCTTGCTGTCGCTGCGGCGATCAACGGACGGGTTGAGCACATATTCGCCATCGATATAGGCGACGCGTGCCGCACCGATCGGGCCCATGAAGGGAACGCCGGAAATGGTCAGGGCAGCCGAGGCAGCGACCATCGAGAGCACGTCAGGATTGTTTTCCATGTCGTGCTGCAGAACGGTGATGATGACCTGGGTCTCGTTCTTGTAGCCATCGGGGAAGAGCGGGCGGATCGGACGGTCGATGAGACGCGAAACCAGGGTTTCGTTCTCGGTCGGACGGCCTTCGCGCTTGAAGTAGCCACCCGGGATCTTGCCGGCGGCGAAGTATTTTTCCTGGTAGTTCACCGTCAGCGGGAAGAAGTCCTGGCCCGGCTTGGCGGACTTGGCGCTGACCACGGTAGCGAGCACGACGGTTTCGCCCAGGGTGGCGAGCACGGCGCCATCAGCCTGACGGGCAATCTTGCCGGTCTCGAGCGTCAGGGGCTGACCGCCCCAGTTCAGCTCGACCTTGTGGTGATCAAAATTGATCGACATCTATCTGTCTTTCTGTTTTGCGGCGGAGCGGGAACGCGCGTGAGGCCCTCACGAACGAACTCTGCCGGTGTGCCTCACCACACATGCACCCCATGTGCATGCTGGCTCAAAATCAGGCACTGCTTCTGTTGGCGGGACAGAACATGGGCAAGACAATGAGCCTCTCCACTGCGGAAGGGGCTGATAATCCTGCCATGCTCCGGCACCGCCGGCCTTGGGAATGACCGCGCTGGGCGACCGCATTCCTGTATATTTGCCCCAGAAGGGCAGCCGGCGCGGAAGGCATCTCCCGCGCCGGAATGCATGTTCGCTATTAGCGACGCAGGCCGAGCTTTTCGATCAGCACCTTGTAGCGGTTCTCGTCGACCTTCTTGAGGTAGTCGAGCAGGCTACGACGGGTCGAAACCAGCTTGAGGAGACCACGACGGGAGTGGTTGTCCTTGTTGTGGCCCTTGAAGTGTTCGGTGAGGTTGGCAATGCGCTCGGAAAGGATCGCCACCTGCACTTCCGGAGAACCGGTATCGTTAGCCTTGGTGGCATATTCCTTGATGAGGGCAGTCTTGCGCTCAGCGGTAATCGACATCGGCATATCCTTCTGAAGATTTGAGGATGAAGAGCCCCAGCCAGGATGTCGTCCAGGTGGGGCCTGTTAATAAGGCGGGCAAAGTGAGCCTGCTGGCGGCTCCTATAGTGCAAAGCACCGGACAATGCCAGACTTATTGATTCCGGCGCTCCTCGAGCTGCTCGTCGGGCCGCACGGCGGCAAAGGCGGGATCGAGGGC
>JAAZLP010000069.1 GCA_012799265.1 Phyllobacteriaceae bacterium
CCGACGCCGCCCGGTCACCGACGCCCGCAGCCGCCGTGACAGCCAGGGGAAAGCCCACCGACACACCGACGCCGATAATGGCAAAGCCGATCAGCGCGACGGGCACGCTTGGCGCGAGATAAAGCAGGGCCCCGCCGATAACAGCCAGCGTGCCGCAAAATTGGGCGGTGCCGACCGCGCCGAAGCGCCGCTTGAGGAAATCGCCGCCGAAGCGGCCTGCCGCGACGAATGCCGCAAAGATGGAATAGCCAAGTCCGACGACACCAGCTTCCCCGCCAAGGGCGTCACGGAGGAAAATGGCGGACCAGTCGGCCATGGCCCCTTCGGTCATGGCGATGCCAAAGACGAAAAGGCAGATGCCAATGAGGGCCGGGCTCGGCAGCGACCACGCCGATTTCTGACTGTCGCCTGTTGGCGGCGTGTCCAGCACGTGCGGCAGCGCGCGGGCATTGATCAGCGCAAAGGGCAGGACGGCCGCGGCCAGCAGGGGGACCGCGATGTTAGCGGCAAGGCCAAAGCCGGCAAAGGCTGTGCCGATGAGACTTCCCGCCATGATCCCCAGCGACCAGAAGCCATGGGAGGTGTTCATGATGAGCTTGCCGGTGGCTTTTTCGACGAGGTCCGCCTGAACATTGAGTCCGAGCTCGACAAAGGAAATGGACGAACCAGCCAGCATCAGTGCGATGAAGAGCCAGGTCGCGTCGGGCGCCATGACGGGCAGGCTTGCCGCAATCGAGTAGAGAACCATGCCGACGATGATCGCGGTTCGTGCCCCGATCTTTCCGACGAGCGGGCCGGCAAAGGGCAGGGTCAGCAGGGTGCCGATTGGCATGCCGAGAAGGGCGAAGGCGAGGGCAGCCGGGCCGAGCCCCAATGCCTGCTGGACTTCCGGGATGCGCGGCAGCCAGGAGCCGAAGGCGATGGGCTGGAAAAAGAAGGCCAGCATGACGAGGCGCTGGGGCGTTAGGGTCGACATCAGGCTGTCTCGGCGGTGAAAACGAAAAACGCTCCGCCTTCCAGCGAAGCGCTCAAGGCGTAACTAGCGGCTGGCGCCCATCGGATAGGGCAGGTAGCCAACGAAGCCGGTCAGCTTCCATTGCGCCTCGGATTTCCGCAGGAAATACAGCGTCTGCCAGTTCAGCCGATCTGTTCCGCCGTCGCTGAGCTTGATCTCGCCATTGAACTTTTTATGCGCAATCGCCCGGTCGCCGGTGATTTCGATCTCGGTGAGGCTGGTGGCGCGGTGGATCCCGGCTTCGACGTCTTCCGCATAGCTCATGGCCTGGCCTTCACGGGCCTGACGCAGCCACTCGTCACGATAATGCGCCAGGGTGGGGAAGCTGATCGTCCAGCCATCCGGATTGTCCTGCCGATTGCCGTTGATGGCGAAAAACTCCGCTTCGAGGAAGTCGTTCTCAACCATCGACCAGTCTGCAGCCACATAGGCAGCAATGTCGCGGGGAACCAGCATGGTCCAGATGGCGCTTCGATCTGCGTCGTCGGGAAACGGGTTTGTGGACAGATTCATTTCGCTCGGCGCTCCCTCGAAATTCGCCCTGAGGCACGTTCATCCAGTCTGTTTCAAATTTTCAGTCTTGTCACTGACCAGAGTTATCCTGAAACAAGAAAATTGGATACCAATTGGAACAGGATGCCTTAAGGCGCGGCGGTTGTCCACATCAGAGCGGCGTGGGATTGGGACCTATATGGCCGAAATCGCTTTGGTTTCTGGCGAGCGCGCAAATGTTCTCGGGGTGGTTTAAATTGGTATTGTCAGTTCGTCGAATGTGTGTTGACATTAGATGTGAGCGGTGCCTAGTCTTGAAAATCGTTTACAATAATTCATGCTGATCCGCCTAAATGAGATCGGCTCAGTAAACAGGGAGCAGACATCTATGCGGGTTGGCATTGTCGGTCTCGGCTATCGTCTGGGTTATCTTGCGCGAGTGTTTTCGCTTGCGCGCAGCGATTTCGAGATTGTCGGTTATGTCGATCCGGCTCCCGCAGGCCTGCCCTATACGCAGGAGCATGGCGCTTCCGTCGGGAAGAGCTACGAAAGCATCGAAGCGCTGATCGACGAGGGCCAGCTTGATCTGCTGATGATCGGCTCTCCCAACCATCTCCATCTCGATCACATTCGCATTGGCCTTGAGCGGGGGATGAAAATCTTCACCGAAAAGCCGGTGGTGACCTCAGTCGAAGACACGATGGCGCTGGCCGAGCTGATCGCGCGTTATGGTTCCGACAATCTCATGGTTGGCCTGGTGCTGCGCTATGCGCCGCTCTATGTCGACCTCCGCCGTGCGCAGGCCGAGGGGCATCTGGGCGAGATCGCCTCCATCGAAGCCTCCGAACATATCCCGCCCTATCACGGCGCCTTCTTCATGCGCGACTGGCGGCGATACGAGAAATATGCCGGCAGCTTCATGCTCGAAAAGTGCTGCCACGATATCGACCTCTACAATGGCGTGATGGGGTGTCGCCCGCGCTATGTGGCGAGCTTTGGCGGTCGCAAGAGTTTCGTGCCGGAAAATGCGCCGCAGAATGTCGGCGTCAACGATCTCGAGGTCTATCACCGCAAGCCTTCGGGCTGGCTGGGCTCGGACAAGGTCTTCGACAGCGATGGCGACATCATCGATTTCCAGACTGCCATTGTGCAGTACGAAAGCGGCGCCTCGCTGGTCTTTCATACCAATATCAATGTGCCCGACGATTTCCGTCGCTTCGCGGTGATCGGCTCCAAGGGCATGGCGGAAGGCGATTTCATCCGCAACTACTTCAAGGTGACCGACGCGCTCACCAGCGACCGCCTCGAAGACAAGACCTACCAGACCAGCGATCTCAGCCAGCACTATGGTGCGGACGAGCAGATGGCAGAGGACATCCTCAAGCACATGGTCGAGGGCGCGCCGCTGCCGGTTTCGGTGACGGACGCGCTGGAGGCAGGGCTTCTGGCGCTGAGCATGGATGAAGCCATGCGGACGCGCTCCGTGGTGGACATGACCCCGATCTGGCAGCGCTTCGATGCGGCGCTGGGCAAGGGCAAGTAGGAGTAGGGGCCGATGACCAGCACAAGAAGCGCAACCCTCTTTGCACTGGCCCTGTTGGCCCCCGCCCTGATCTACATTCTGACGATCGTCGCCTATCCGCTATTCGACACGATCGTTCTCTCCTTCACCAATGCCTCGCTCCGCCAGGAATATGATTTCGTCGGCTGGGCGAACTATCAGCGCATCTTTGGTGCCGGTAATTTCACCGAGGTGATCATCCGGACCTTCATCTGGACCTTCTTTTCGGTCTCGATGAAAATGATCATCGGCATGTGTGGCGCTGTGTTGCTCAACGCCGCCATTCCCGGCCAGACCCTATTCCGCATCCTCACCATGCCGCCCTGGATCGTACCCATGGCCATCGGCATCTTCATGTGGGGCTGGATGTATAACGGCCAGTTCGGGATGATCTCGGGCCTGTTGCAGAATTTCGGCCTGACCAATGGTCCGATCGCCTTCCTCGCCTATGGCAATACGGCGTTCTGGGCGACCATCGTCACCGACGTCTGGATCGGCGTGCCCATGGTCACGATCTATTTCCTCGCCGCCATGCAGTCGATCCCCAAGGATCTCTATGAGGCTGCGTGGACGGATGGGGCTGGGCGCTTCTACCGGTTCCGCCGCATCACCCTGCCGCTGATGGTGCCGGCCATCATCACCATGAGCCTCCTCTCGCTCATTGCCACCTTCAATTCCTTCGACATCATCTGGATCCTGACCCAGGGCGGCCCGTCCGGCTCGACCACCACGATGATCATCGACACCTACAAGACGGCCATGGGCTCCCGGAAATATGGCGAAGGCGCTGCGCGCGCCGTGGTCATTTCGATCTTCGTGACGATCTTCTGCCTCGTCTACTTCCGCGCCGTGCGCAAGCTGCAGCAGGGAGAAGCCAAATGAGCGACGTCGCCCGCACCACCGAAGTTGCTGCCGTCGACAGCCCGGCCAGCGTCCAGCCAAAGCGCGCCGCGCGCAGCTCGTCGCGCCCGATGATCGACCGCTACAAGTGGTACGAGATCGCGGGGCTCTATCTGGGTATCGCGGTATTCCTCTTCTTCGTCTTGGCGCCTTTCATCGAAGGGTTCCTCGTCTCGCTCAAGCCGCTGTCGCAGCTCTTCTCGACACCATACAGCTTCATCCCGAAGAACGGCTCGTTCGACGCCTATTTCACCATGTGGCAGTCAGTGCCGGCGCTCGGCATGCATATCTTCAACTCGTTCTTCATATCGACGGTGGTGACCCTGATCGTGGTCGCGATCGTGGTGCCTGCGGCCTATGCCTTTGCCCGCTTCAACTTTGTGGGTTCGGGGTTGCTGCTGGGCGCGTTCCTTGCCGTCAACATGTTCTCCGGCGCCGTGCTGCTGATCCCGCTCTTCCGGCTGATGCGGGCCATGGGCCTGCTCAACACCTATTGGGCGATGATCGTGCCGGGCGCCGCCTTCCTCATTCCCTCGTCCATCTGGCTTTTGCGCACCTATATGATGCGTATCCCGCGCGAGCTGGATGAGGCCGCCTGGGTCGATGGCGCCAGCCGCCTCTATACCCTGCGCCGTGTGATCCTGCCGCTGGCCATGCCGGGCATCGTGGTGGTCGCGATCATGACCTTCATCGGCGCCTATGCCCAGCAATTCATCTTCGCGCTGACCTTCAACTCCAAGACCGAATTCATGCCGCTGCCGGTTGGCCTCTTCGCCTTCTTCGGCAAGCAGGAGGTCCAGTGGAATGAATTGATGGCAGCGTCTTTCGTCGGAATCCTGCCGGTCATGATCGTGATCGTGTTCCTGCAGCGCTACCTCGTCGCCGGCCTGACCGCCGGGGCCGTGAAGCAGTAAGAGGGCCGAGGGGCCCACACAAAGGGAGACTATTTATGACCAAGACAAAAAGCATTCTGCTCGCGTCTGTCGTCGCCTTGTCCGGCACCACCGGCCTGACGGGCCTGGCCATGGCCGACGACATCGATATCATCCTGTGCGGTGACACGGTGACGCCAGTTTATCTGGAGCTCTTCGAAGAGTGGAACGCCGCCAATCCGGACTACAAGGTCGTCTCGGAAGTCGTCGGCTGGGGCCAGTGCCAGGACAAGGTGACCACGCTGGCCGCCGCTGGCACGCCGGTTGATATCGCCTATGTCGGCTCGCGTACCCTCAAGCAGTTTGCCCAGAACGACCTCATCGTGCCCGTGCCGATGACGGAAGAGGAAAAGGCCGCCTATTACAACTTCGTGCCGGAAACCGTGACCTTCGACGGCACCCAGTGGGGCGTTCCGGTCGCCTTCTCCACCAAGGCTCTCTACTGGAACAAGGATCTGTTCGAAGCCGCTGGCCTCGACCCGGAAACCCCGCCCAAGACCTGGGAAGAAAAGATCGCTTTCGCCAAGCAGATCACCGAAAACACTGACGCTGCCGGCTACGGCCTCGTCGCCAAGACCTTCGACAACACCATGCACCAGTTCCTGCATTGGGTTTACACCAATGACGGCCAGGTGATCGATGCCGATGGCAATATCACGCTCAACAGCCCGCAGGTCCTCGCCGCTCTCCAGGCGATCAAGGACATCACTCCCTATTCCGAAGAAGGCCCGACTGCTTACGAGCAGAACGAAGTCCGCGCCATCTGGCTGGACGGCGGCGTTGCCATGATCGAGGCCAGCATCGGCGCCGCCGGTCTTGCCACCGAAGCCGGGATGAACTGGGGCGTTGCCGAACTGCCGGTTGGCCCCGACGCCAAGGGCCCGGGCACGCTGCTGATCACCGACTCGCTGGCCGTGTTCAAGGGCACGGGCCAGGAAGACAAGGTCATTGAATTTGCCAAGTTCCTGACCTCGCCGGAAAACCAGTGGAAGTATGAAATGGCCGAAGGTGGCCTCACCCCGCTGCGTCCGCTGCATGTCGATGAACTCCTGGCCACGAACCCGGCCTGGAAGCCCTTCCTCGACGGCATCGAATTCGGTGGTCCGGAGCCGCTGCTGACCGACTATATCGGCCTGCAGAACGTCATGATCGAAATGGTCCAGTCCGTTGTGATTGGCTCTGCCGAGCCGCAGGCTGCGCTTGAACGCGCTGCCGCTGAACTCGAGCAGTACAAGTAAGGTCCTCCCAGACCGTTGCCGTCGCCCTTCGGGGCGGCGGCGTCATCAAAAGCTTTCCCGGAGACGCCGCTCATGTCGCAGCTCAGCCTCAAGCGCCTCGAAAAATCGTTCAACGAAGCCCGCATCATCAAGGGGATCGACCTTGACGTGTCCGAGGGCGAGTTCGTTGTTTTCGTTGGCCCGTCGGGCTGCGGTAAATCAACCCTGCTGCGCATGATCGCCGGGCTGGAAGATGTCTCGGCGGGCGAGATTGAAATCGGCGGCAAGGTGGTCAATGAACTGCCGCCTGTGCAGCGCGGCATCGCCATGGTGTTCCAGTCCTATGCGCTCTATCCGCATATGACGGTTTACGAGAACATCGCCTTTCCGCTGCGCGTCGAAAAGCTGCCCCAGGACGAGGTGGACCGCCGTGTTGGTGCCGCGGCCAAGGTGCTCCAGCTGGAAAGCCGTTTGCAGCACCGCCCCGGCCAGCTGTCCGGTGGTCAGCGCCAGCGCGTCGCCATCGGCCGCGCCATTGTGCGCCAGCCCAAGATTTTCCTTTTCGATGAGCCGCTCTCGAACCTCGACGCAGCGCTGCGTTCCGAAATGCGCATCGAGCTCATGGAGCTGCACAAGCGCCTCGGCTCGACCATGATCTATGTGACGCACGACCAGGTCGAAGCCATGACCATGGCCGACAAGATCGTCGTGCTGGATGCCGGCACCATCGCCCAGGTCGGCTCGCCGCTCGAGCTCTATCACCGCCCGGACAATATTTTCGTCGCCGGTTTCATCGGCTCGCCCAAGATGAATTTCATCTCCGGTACTGTCGCTTCGGCTGACGGCAGCAATGCCGTTGTCGACCTCGGCGCCCTGGGCACCATCGCTCTGCCGCGCACCAATACCGCCATCGCCGGCCAGAACGTGACGCTGGGTATTCGTCCCGAGCATCTTAGTCTCGGCGACGGCCAGTTCTCCCTGGACATCACGCCGAACATTGTCGAGCAGCTCGGCATTCACACCATCACCTATGCCACGCTGCCGGGTGGTGAGAATTTCATCGGCCTGTTTGAAGGCAATCCCGACCTCGTCGATGGTAAGGAGGTCCGCATGGGCTTCGACATTTCCAAGGCACATTTGTTCGACGCCAACGGTCTCGCGGTGTACTGAGCCAGCCAAACGCCGGAGAGACGTGCATGCTGGATATCGTGGGACTGCTGCAGACCGAAAAGGACGCTTTCACCCGTTCGGAAAGAGCGCTGACCGATCTGGTGCTCGCCGATGTCGACAGCGTTCTCAAGATGAGCATTGTCGATCTCGCCGCGCATGCGGATGTGTCGCCGCCGACCGTCACCCGCTTTTGCCGCCGCCTTGGCTGCGACAGCTATGCCGACTTCAAGGTGCGGCTGGCGCAGTCGCGCTTCGTTGGCCAGCGCTATTTCGCGCCCGCATCCGGACCGTCCAGCGTTCGCGAGATTGCGCAGGGCGTCGTCAATGGCATCCAGTCGACGCTTTATGACACCTTCGACAAGCTCGATTTTGACGCCATTGAGCGGGCTGCAGAATCCATTGTGAAATCCAGCTTCGTGCTGACCTTTGGCTCGGGCGGCGCCTCATCCATGATGGCGACGGAAGCCGAGGTGCGGCTTTTCCGGCTTGGGCTCAAGGTCAGCTCTTCCACCGACCATCAGGTGCAGATGATGCGTGCGGCGGCAGCACCATCCGGCACGGTCATCGTCGCTTTCTCCATGACCGGCAATAATCTGCCGCTTGCCAAGGCGCTGGCGGTGGCGGGCGAATATGCCCATACGCGGATTGTCGTCTCCAAGGCAGGTTCCGCGCTGGCGGAACAGGCTGACATTCTACTGCCGGTGAGCTGGCGGGAAAATCAGGACATTCTGCGCCCCACGCCGGGGCGCTACGCCTTCCTCGCCAATCTCGACATTCTGAGCCAGACCATCGCCGCCCGCCTCGGGACTGCTGCTGTGGCCTCCATGCGCCGCATCAAGCACCAGCTCGTCGTCAATCGCGACGGCGACGACGCCCAACCCCTGGGCGATTGACCCCTTCGCCAATGCGGCATCGGCCGCACGTTACCGGACTTTGTCATGACTATTGCCTTCTCCCTCGTCACTACCTGGTCCCCTGCCACCGACCACGAACCGCTTGGCTATGGGCTTGAACTGACGAATACGGGCGATGAGCCGGTGGCCAATTTCAAACTGGGCTTTTCTGGTCCGGCCCGCATAGATCCGACGGCGACGCTCGAAAACGGCAAGCTGCTGGTTCGCCTCTCCAACCACACCATGATCGCGCCGCCCGATGGCTTCGTCCTCGAGCCCGGCGAAACCTGGACCTCTGTTGCGCGCGGTCTCTCCTATGGCCTCCGCCACTGGAGCGACGGCGCCAATTCGGCCTATGTCGTTCTGGAAGATGACAGGGTCATTTCCATTCCGACCGCGCCAACGCAGGGCAAGGGCCACAATTCGCCTCTGCTGAAGGGCGCAGCGAAATTCCCCGTGCCGGCCAAGGCGCCCGTCGCCCATTCGATCATTCCCTGGCCAAAGCATGTCGCTACGACCGGATCGCGCGTGGCGCCTGTCGGGTTAAACCTGCTGCCTGAGGGTGATCTGGCGATCCGCGCTGCCGATGCCTTTGCGGACCTGACCGCGGAGCTCTTTCCGGTCGAGGCTATTGTCCGCCCGGCCTCAGAAGGCGGCATGAGTGTTCATGTCGTCGAAAAGCCGGGCCTTGGCGAAGAAGCCTATGAGATCGCCTTCGCTGAACAGAGCGTCGGTGTTGCCGCCACCACCCGCGCCGGTCTCTTCTATGGCCTCGTGACGCTGGGCCACATGCTGCGCGGCGCCCGGCAATATCCGGGCACTTTCACCTGGCCGACGGGCGGCATCATTGCCGATGAGCCTGGCTTTGGTTTCCGCGGGTCGCATCTCGACGTGGCTCGCCAGTTCTATACCGGCGCAGAAGTCAGCCGCCTCATCCGCATCATGGCCTGGAACAAGATGAACAAGTTCCACTGGCACCTGACGGAAGACGAAGCCTGGCGGCTTGAGATCGACGCCTATCCGGCCCTCACGGAAATCGGGGCGTGGCGTGGTCACGGCAAGGCCTTGCCGCCATTGTTGGGTTCGGGGCCGCAGCCGACCGGCGGCTATTATTCCAAGGCGGTGGTGCGCGAGATTGTCGAGCTTGCCGACGACCTCAATATGGATGTCATCCCCGAGATCGACATGCCGGGCCATTTCTATGCCGCGCTGCAGGCGCTGCCCGAATTGCGCGATCCGGCAGAGCAGGGCGAATACCAGTCGGTTCAGGGTTTTCCCAATAACAGCCTCAACCCTGCCAATCCCAAGGTCTATGAATTCGTCGAGAAGATCGTCGACGAAGTGCTGGAGCTCTTCCCCGCAGGCATCTTCCATCTTGGCGCAGACGAGGTGCCGCTGGCAGCATGGTCAGGCTCGCCCATGGCGCTCGACATGCTCGAAGAAATGGCCGGTCCGGCCATGCGGAAAAAGCACGAGGCGCAGTTCAACCAACTGGGCAATCACCACGGCGCCGACGAGATCGAAGGCTCGCCCACAGCCATTCTCCAGGCCGAATTCATCAAGCGCGTCCATAAATATATCACCGCCAAGGGCGCCATGACGGGCGGCTGGGAAGAGGCGGCGCATGGCGATGCCGTGGCCAAGGACAAGTCCTATGTCATTGGCTGGCGCAATGTGGAGATCAATGCGGCGCTTGCGGAACGCGGCTTCAACATCGTCGTATCGCCCGGTCAGCGCTATTATCTCGACATGGCTAATTCCGTCTCCTGGGCCGAACCGGGTGCCGGTTGGGCAGGGTGGTCAGGTCCGCAGGAGACCTATGAGTTCGAGGCGCGTGCCGGGTTCTCCGAAGAGGGTTTGAAGCACCTGCTCGGTGTCCAGAGCTGCATCTGGTCGGAAAGCATGACCGATCGCGCGATCTTTGACCGCCTGGTTTTCCCCCGCCTCTCGGCGGTCGCCGAAGCAGGCTGGACCCTGCCGGAACGCAAGAGCTGGGACCGGTTCAAGTCCATGGTGGGACTGATGCCGATCATGTACGGCCACTGGGCGGCGGACTAGCCGCCCGCTACCCGTTGATGATCTCCCCGCCATTGGGGTGGAGCACCTGGCCGGTGATGTAGGAGCTGTCCTCGCAGGCAAGGAAGAGGTAGCAGGGCGCCACCTCATTGGGTTGCCCCGGACGCTTGAGCGGTTGGCTGGCGCCGAATTCGGCAACCTTGTCCGCGTCGAAGGTCGCCGGAATGAGAGGCGTCCAGATCGGTCCCGGTGCCACGGCATTGACCCGGATGCCCTTCTCGGCCAGTTGCCCAGACAGCGAGCGGGTGAAGGCGACGATGGCGCCCTTGGTGGAAGAATAGTCGATCAGCTCCGGCGAGCCGCGATAGGCCGTAACCGAGGTGGTGTTGATGATGGCCGAGCCTTCCGCGAGATAGGGCATGGCTGCCTGCGTAAGATAGAAATAGCCGAAGAGATTGGTCTCGAAAGTCGAGCGCAATTGCTCGGGCGTGATCTCGGTCACTTCTTCCTTGGGATGCTGCTCGGCTGCGTTGTTGACCACAACGTCTAGCTTGCCGAACTGCTCGATGACCTGCCCGACGACATTGTCGCAAAAGACCTTGTCACCGACATCGCCGCGGAGCAGCAGCGCCTGCTTGCCTTCCTGCTTGATGGCATCAGCAGTGATGGCCGCATCCTCGGTTTCTTCGAGATAGACCAGCGCCACTTCGGCGCCCTCGCGGGCAAAGAGCACGGCGGTGGCGCGACCGATGCCGCTGTCGCCGCCGGTGATGATGGCAACCTTGTCTTTCAGCCGACCAGTGCCGGGATAGCGCGGCATGTATTGCGGCTTAGGGTGCATTTCGGTCTCGCGACCGGGCTGGTGGTCCTGCGTCTGGGGCGGGTTGACCTGTTTTTCGTCGGGCATGGAAATTCCTTTATGTCGAGCCTAGTGGGCGTGGTGTTCGGCATTCCGCTTGCGCGTTGCGGCCGCCTTCTTGGCCGAGGCGGAGCGCTCTTCGGCCGACCGGCTGGCGGATGCCTTGCCGCCTTTCTCACCGCCCTTGTGTGCGGCAGGGTGGCCGGTATCCTTGCCGCGACCGGAGCCCGATTTCTTGCCACCACCATCGTCCTTGTTGACGCTGGCCCAGGCGCGGCGCTCGGCTTCTTCCTTGCCGACGCCCTTCTTTTCGTAGCTCTCTTCGATATGCGCTGCCTTGCGCTTCTGCTTGTCCGTGTAAGCGGACTTGTCACCCTGCGGCATGGCCGCCTCCTGCTCTGGCATTGGGACGAGGCGCGGTGCGGATGGGATAAGGGCTCGGCTGCCAATTCGTTGGCCGAAGCGGGAAACCGGAAAAACCACATCGTTCCCTATGCCATCGCGTCCGGTTGACACGCACCGGCCTCGTGCGCTGCCAACGGCGGACCCTCGGGTCGGTTGCGCCACGGTGATCACAAAGTTCGTGAAGTGGTTTTGGGCTCAGCGCATCGGCTTGCTGAGAAAGCGGGAGCCTCGCGAAACGAAACGCCACGGCGTCTCGACGCCCTTGGTGATGCCGATACGGGGACCAGTGGCGACGTCGTGGCTCTGGTCCGGCGGCAGGAGCGCGAAAGGCGGCTCATCCAGTGAGAGCCCGTTCTGGTTTAGATCAATGGCCAACGCTTGGGCCAGTTTGCCTGGCCCCGAACAGAGCTGCCGGTCGGGGAGGGGGCCGCGTCGCTGATGCATGGCTGCGAGCCCCTTCGTCGGTTCCATTGCCCGGATCAGGATGGCGCTGCCCGGTTTGCAGACGAAGTTCAGGCAATAGTGGATGCCGTAAATCTTGTAGACATAGGCATGGCCGGGTGCGCCGAACATCGCCGCATTGCGCAGGGTCGGTCCGCGAAAGCTGTGTGACGCAGGATCGGACTGGTCATAGGCTTCTACTTCGACAATCAGGCCGCCCACGCCCTCGAGCAGCAGTTCGACACCGATCAATTCCGGCGCCACTTCCAGCACGGGCCGATCAAAAAAGTCTCGGGTCAGCATGGGACGATCATCGATCAAGAAAACCTGCCCTTGCCGCGATTTAGGCGACTTTGGTGTGAACTGTGCTGCAACGCGCTGCGGCGGTCATAGGAGCATAATGTCGGATCATGAAACCCGTTTCCCTCCTTCTTGCGCTGACGTTCCTCCTATTTTTCGGGCCAGTTCAAGCGCGCACACTCTGCACGCTTGTTGCGGATCCGGACACGCGGGCGGTTTTGTTGGCGAAAGGCGATTGCGAGACACGGGTCACGCCGGCTTCGACATTCAAACTTCCGCTGGCGGTCATCGGATTTGACGCAGGCATTTTAAAGTCGGCACATGATCCTGTGCTGCCGTTCAAAGAGGGCTATCCCGATTGGGGTGGTGCCCCATGGCAGCGCGACAATGATCCGCTCTCCTGGATGACACATTCAACGCTCTGGTATTCCCAACGGCTGACCGAACAGCTCGGTGCAGAGCAGTTTGCGCGATACGTGACGGCAATGGGTTATGGCAATGCGGACCTGTCGGGCGACGCGGGGCAGAACAATGGCCTGCAGCGCTCCTGGATATCCTCGTCGCTCCGCATCTCGCCGCTCGAGCAGGCTGGCTTCATGGCGTCGCTCCTGAAAGGTCAATTGCCGGTTTCCCAGGACGCGCATCGTCTGGCTTTGTCTCTCGTCCAAGCCGCAGGCACTGCCGACGGCTGGACGATCTATGGCAAGACGGGCTCCGCCTATCCGCGCAATTCGAAGGGCAATTTCATCTATTCGCAGGGCTGGGGCTGGTATCTCGGCTGGGCGGAAAAGGACGGCAAACGCCTCGTTCTCGTGCGTCTCAATCAGGACAGTGAAAACCACGACATCACCGCTGGATGGCGGGCCCACGATGAGATCATTGCGGAATGGCCGGGGCTGATGGCGCAGATCGGCCGCTGACTGGATCGCTTCTGACGAACAATGCCTTCGTCCTGATCGCCTTGGTGAACCTCTCGGGAAGGGCTAGCTATAGGCCAATAGTTTTCTCAGAGAGGTCGACATGATTGACGCTTCCGTCCAGACCAATGTCCGCTCCAAGCCAATCCTGCCGCTGACCACGACGCTGGGGCCCGTCCATATTGCCGTCACCGACCGCGCCAAGGCACTTGCCATCTGGCAGGATGTTGTCGGCCTTGACCTCATCGAGGAGAAGGGCAATGCGCTCCATCTCGGTGCCGGTGGCAAGGTGCTGATCGTGCTCGAGACCGGCGCGACACAGCCTGTCGTGCAGCGGACCATTGGCCTTTATCATGTCGCCATTCACGTCCCACGCCGGGTTGACCTTGCCCAGATGGCCGTTCGCGCCCTGCAGCGCAATGTCCGCATATCGCCGACCGATCACCTCGTCTCGGAAGCCATCTATCTCTGGGATTTCGACGGCAATGGTATCGAGATCACCTTTGAAACGCCTGATCGTGGCACATTGGGCGATCCGGACAAGGGTGAGACCTATGCCGTTGCGGCTGATGGCAAGCCCCATTCGGGTCGTGAACCGATCGACCTCGACGGCCTCCTCGCCGAGTTGGGTCCTTCCCCGGTTCTGGCCGCGCGCATGCCATCCGGCACGCGCATCGGCCATGTCCATGTCCATGTTGGCAATCTCAACGCGGCCATGGAATTCTATCGGGACGTGCTTGGCTTTGCCGGCTTCATGCTGATCCATTCCTTCGGCATGGGCGATGTCGGGCTCGACTACATGCCCCATACGCTGGCCTTCAACGTCTGGTCCGGCCCCAACGCCAAGCTGCCGCAGGCCGGTTCGGCAGGGCTCCGGTGGTTCACCATTCGCCTGCCGGATGCCGACAGTCTGGCTGCGCTGAAATCGCGCCTGGAAAAGGCGGGTGCCGCAGTCGATGTCGTCGGCAATGATCTTGAGACGCGCGACCCCTTCGGCAATCGTATCCGTCTCGAACTCGCCAACTGATCCTTTACGCCGCGCCATGGTTTCCCCATGGTGCGGTTTTGAATTGCGGAGAATGACATGCAGGGACCCGAAGAGCTGATCCAGTTCTGGTTCGTCGAGCACGGTTACGAAGACTGGTTCGGCGGCGACGCGGTGTTCGATGAGAAATGCACCCGATTTGCTGGTCTTCACGCCCAAGCCTCACGCGGTGAGCTTTGGTCCTGGCGCGAGACCTCAGAGGGGCGTCTCGCCGAAATCGTTCTGCTCGACCAGTTCTCGCGCCAGCTCCTTCGCGGCAGCCCGGAAGCCTTTGCGCAGGACAAGATGGCCTTGGCGCTGGCACAGGAAGCAATCGCCGGCGGCCACGACATGGCCGTCGACCGCGATTGGGTGACCTTTTTCTACCTGCCCTTCATGCATGCGGAATCGCTTGTGATCCAGGATGAGGGCGTGCGCCTCTATGAGGCCATGGGCGACGAAAAGAGCCTCGACTACATGAAGGCACATCGCGATACCGTTGCCCGGTTTGGCCGCTTCCCCTTCCGCAACAAAGCACTGGGGCGCACCAGCACACCCGAAGAGATCGCCTATATGGAAGAGGCCGGCGACCGCTCGTTCTGATCTGAGGCAACCCTTGCCGCCCCTTGTCGTTGCCCCGCCAAAGGAGACGAACAATGCTATTTGGCGGACAGGCAATGTGGCTGGTGCTGCTGACAGTCGGCGTCGTCGTTCTGGCGGCAGCGATGATCTACGGCACCATGCGCAATCGGCAGCGCACGCTCTCCGAGCGGGTGCTGACCGAAGTGGAAACGCGGCGCGAATATGAACGCGAGGATCGCGATCCCTCATGAAGGAAAGGGCGCCGTGGGCGCCCTTTGTTTTTAGGCCACAAGGCCCTTGGTCAGTTCGAGGGCCTGCCGCTCGAAGAGGCGGCGGTAGATGCCGCCACTGAGCCGGATCAGCGCCTCGTGATTGCCCTCTTCGACAATCTTGCCCTTGTCGAAGACGAGCAGTCGATCGAGGGCGCGAACGGTCGATAGGCGGTGGGCAATGACCAGGGTGGTCCGCCCTTCCATCAATCGCTCCATTGCCTCCTGGATCATCACTTCGCTTTCGCTGTCGAGGCTCGATGTCGCCTCGTCAAGGATGAGAACCCGAGCATCGGCGAGGAAGGCGCGGGCAATGGCCACGCGCTGGCGCTCGCCACCGGAGAGTTTCACCCCACGTTCGCCCACCATGGTCTCGTACTGCTTGGGCAGGCTCATGATGAAGTCATGCGCATTGGCCTGCCTGGCCGCCTCGATGATTTCAGCGCGGCTCGCGGTTGGGCGGGCATAGGCGATGTTCTCTGCCAGCGTCCTGTGGAACAGGATTGGCTCCTGCTGCACGATGGCGATCTGGCTGCGCAGGCTCGATTGCTGGACCTCGGCAATGTTCTGGCCATCGATGGTGATGGCGCCCGAATTGACGTCGTAAAGCCGCTGGATCAGCTTGACGAAAGTGGTCTTGCCCGAGCCGGAATGGCCCACAAGACCAACCCGTTCGCCCGGACGGATGGCGACGGAAAAGTCCTTGTAGAGCGGTGTCGGATGGGCGCCATATTTGAAGTTGACGTGGTCGAAATTGATCCCGCCTTCCTTGATGGCAATGGGCTTCGCGCCGGCCCTGTCGTCGATCCCGAGATGCTGGGCGTGCAGGTTCACCAGCTCTTCCATGTCGTTGACCGACTTCTGCAGGTTGCGGATGTGCTGGCCCACATCGCGCAGGTGCCCCTGAAGCAGGAAGAACATGGTGAGGACGAAGGTGATGTCACCCGCGCTCGCGACGCCGCGCTGCCAGAGCAGCAGGGCGGTACCGAGAATGGTTGTCTGCATCGCAGCCATCATGATGCCCTGAAGGCCACCATTGAAGGTGCCGCGCCGCCAGGTGCGCCGCGTCCGCTTGCGCCACTTGCCGACAACCCGGTCGATCAAGGCCTCTTCGCGCGTCTCCGCGCCGAAGGCCTTGACCACGCTGTTGCAGCTGACGGCATCAGCCAGCGCGCCGCCGACCTTGGTATCCCAGGCATTGGAAAGCGTAGCCGCAGGGGCGACAAAGCCGACCGACATCCAGACAGTGACGCAGATATAGATCAGCGAGCCCAGGCCCACGACGAGGCCCATCACCGGCCAGGAAGAGCCAAGGATGACGGTGGCGCCGACAAGCATCACGACCGAGGGGAACAGGGCGAGCAGAAGCGTGTCATTGAGTAGATCGAGCGCCCACATGCCGCGCGTGATCTTGCGCACGGTCGAGCCGGCAAAGCTGTTGGCATGCCAATCCGTTGAAAAGCGCTGGACGCGGTGGAAGCCCTGGGCGGCCACGTCACTCATCATCTTCAGCGTCAGCGGAATGATGTTGAGAAAGGTCAGCTGGCGCAGCCCGATGGAGGCGATGTAGAGCGCGGACATCAGCCAGAAGGCAGCGACAGCTGCGTCCCAGCCGACTTCCCCGGAGGCTACAGCATCCACGAGACGGCCAGCAAAGATCGGGCTCATCGCCTCGACCAGCGTTGCCGAGAGGACCAGAACGGACATCAGGGCGATGCGCCAGGGCTGCTTGCGCCAGTGTGTGAAGGTGAATCCGAGCACATTGCGAAAGGCGTCGGCCCGGAAGTCGAGTTTCTTGCGACTCATTTGTTTCACCCGGCGCCGTTCTCCAGCTGCCGGTTCCATTGATGGAATTTGAAAATGCAGCGGACCAAAAAGGTGCTCGAGTGAGCGGATCAGCTACTGGGGGAAGAGGGAAAACCGCGGGCGAAGGGCCTTCCGGCGCTTCGCGACTGGCGCAGGTCTAAGGCCGACCGCTGCCAATGGGGGAGGGGTACATCAATGATGCCATACGACGCCTCCCTTGTTTCGAAAATGAAGCGGCGAACGGTTTGTAACCAAACCGTTCGCCTTTGCCAATGGCACAAATGTGATCAGAAAGCGCTGTGATGCAGTCGCGCCACAGGGTGGCGCGCCTAGCCTCAGTCGAGCGGACGACCGCCGGGCGCAATGATGCCGCGGGTCCGCAGTTCCACATAGCCGATCGCCAGGGCAAATACCGAGAAGATGGCCAATACGGCGCCGACGAGAATGGTGATGGTCATGGCACAAACCCCTGTTGTCGATGCCCCTGATGTGCCTCTCCAACCGGTCCTTGCCCTTGACCTGGATCAAATGTTTTTCCGATTTCCGCGGCTGGCGGAGACCGCGCGACAGGGATAGGCTCCGCCCACGATTCAAAAGCAAGAAGGCATAGCCCCGTGAGCAATCCCTCCATCGATCCGGTCAAACTCGACAAGCTCGGCGAAGTGGCCATCAAGGTTGGCCTGCAACTGGCTGAAGGACAGGATCTGGTCATCACCGCCCCGATGACTGCCGCCCCGCTGGTACGCCGCATCACTGAGCACGCCTACAAGGCCGGTGCTGGCGTCGTGACCACGATCTATTCGGACGAGGAAACGACGCTCGCGCGCTTCCGCCACGCCAAGGACGCAAGCTTCGACCGCGCCGCCGGCTGGCTCTATGCCGGCATGGCAGAGGCCTTCAAGAACAATGCCGCGCGCCTCGCCATTTCGGGCGACAATCCGATGATGCTGGCCGAGCAGGACCCGGACAAGGTTTCGCGCGCCAACCGCGCCAATTCGGCGGCCTACCGCCCGGCCCTGGAACTGATCACCGGCTTCGACATCAACTGGAACATCGTCTCCTATCCGACGCCGAACTGGGCCAAGCTGGTTTTCCCGAACGATTCGGAAGACGTTGCCGTCGCCAAGCTCGCCGACGCCATCTTCAAGGCCTCGCGCGTTGATCAGGAAGATCCGATCGCGGCATGGAAGGAACACAACGCCAACCTCAAGGCGCGCTGGACCTGGCTCAATGGCAAGAAGTTCGCTTCACTGAAGTACAAGGGCCCCGGCACCGATCTGACCGTGGGTCTCGCCGATGGCCACCGCTGGAAGGGCGGCGCTTCGGAAGCCAAGAACGGCATCACCTGCAACCCCAATATCCCGACCGAAGAAGTCTTCACCACGCCGCACCGCCTGCGCGTGGAAGGAACTGTCGCGGCGACCAAGCCGCTGAGCCACAACGGCACCCTGATCGAAAACATCCAGGCGCGCTTTGAAGAGGGGCGCCTCGTCGAACTCAAGGCGACCAAGGGCCAGGAAGTCTTCAACAAGGTTCTCGATACCGATGAGGGCGCCCGTCGTCTGGGCGAAGTGGCGCTGGTGCCGCATTCCTCGCCGATCTCGGCCTCCGGCATCCTCTTCTACAACACGCTTTATGACGAAAACGCCTCGTGCCACATCGCCATGGGCCAGTGCTATGCGGACTGTTTCGAGGGTGGCAAGGACCTCACCCAGGAGCAGATTTTCGCCCAGGGCGGCAACAAGAGCCTCATCCATATCGACTGGATGATCGGCTCAGATCAGGTCGATATCGACGGCGTCCACGCCGACGGCACGGTCGAGCCGGTCATGCGCAAGGGCGAATGGGCATTCTGAGCTAACGCCACTTTGCTCGCGATCTACCTCCCCCCGGCTTCTGGGGGGAGGCCTAACGAGGGGGCTTATTCCCCCTTCAGATCCAGAAAATCCTTCGCATTCAGCACGATCTTCTTGTCGATCTTGCCGATCTCCTCCTCATCCTTGCCCTCATAGTCGAGACCGTGCAGCACAACGCGGATGGCGTTGAGGCGGGCGCGGTTCTTGTCGTTGGCCCGGATCACGGTCCAGGGTGCATGCTTGCTGTCGGTTCGTTTCAGCATGCGGTCACGCGCTTCCGAATATTCGTCCCATTTGTGCAGCGCCTTGATATCGACCGGTGACAGCTTCCAGGTCTTGAGCGGATCGTGGCGGCGGTCGTGGAACCGCTTGATCTGCATTTCCTGTCCGATTGAAAGCCAGAACTTGACCAGCTTGATGCCGTCACGCGTCAGGCGCTTCTCGAACTCGGGCGCTTCATCGAGGAAGTTTTCGGTCTGCTCTTCGGTGCAGAATCCCATCACCGGCTCGACCACGGCGCGGTTGTACCAGGAGCGGTCGAACACCACCATTTCCCCCGCTGCCGGCAGCCAGTCGACATAGCGCTGGAAATACCACTGTGTCTGTTCGCGATCGCTCGGCTTGGGCAGGGCGACGGTCATGGTATAGCGGCGATTGAGGTTTTCGACGAAGCGCTCGATCGTGCCGCCCTTGCCGGCCGCGTCGCGCCCTTCGAAGAGGATCACTGTGCGCGTGCCGGCCTTGGCCATATGCGCCTGATGCAGCACCAACTGCTTTTGCAGCGCGTACATCTGCGTGTCATACTCGTCATCGTCGAGCTTCTTGTCATAAGGGAAGCCACCCGAGCCAAAGGCAGCATTTTTGATGGCCTTGGGCAGTTCGGGATTGTTGATGTCAAACGTGGCAGCGAGGTCGGTCACACTGTCTCTCCATTGTCATATCGAGAGTGCTATGAAGGGGATCGCCTCGCAAGTGGCGGCCAGCCAGAAGTGACCAAGCCTAAAGACATGGACGATTTACGACGCCTCCCTGAGACTACCCCGCGCTCCGCGATCACGGCGCGTGTTGCGCGCTTCTGGCCTCTGCTTGTCGCCATTCCGGTGGTGCTGATCGGCTTTGTCCTGTGGGGCGGCCTGAAGCCCGAAGGCGCGCTTCTGGGCGGCTTGTTTCTGGTGGCACTCATTGCCTTGATCCCCCACACCGAGGCGTCCTCCAGCGACACCGTTCTGACGCTTGCCGACCCGCCGCTCGACATGGACGGGGCCGGCATCACCGCCTTTGTCGAGGCGCTGATCGATCCCTGTCTGGTTTTGGATCGCCGCGGAGAAATCGTTCATCGGAATGAGGCTGCCGCTCGAAACTATCCGCAAGCCCAGCCCGGACGCGTCCTGACGCTGGTCATGCGCCACCCTGCTCTGATCGCGGCAATAGACCATGTGCTCGAGACGGGAGAGGCCAGAAGCTTCGAGCTGCATGAGACCTTTCCGACCGAGACCTGGGATCGGGTTCACGTTGCGCCGCTGCACGGCCCGGAAACATCCGGGCAGGATGATGATGACCGGCAAATTCTTATCACTTTCCAGAGCCTCACCGACCTCAAGCGGGTAGAGGCGCTGCGCTCCGACTTCATTGCCAATGCCAGCCACGAATTGCGGACCCCTCTGGCGTCGGTGATCGGCTTTATAGATACACTGCTTGGGCCCGCGGCGAAGGATCCGGCGGCGCGGGAGAAGTTTCTGGGCATCATGCGGGCACAAGCCGATCGCATGAGCCGGCTGATTGACGACCTGCTCAGTCTTTCGCGCATCGAAATGCATCAGCATGTACGCCCGACCGGGACGCTCGATCTTGCGGCACTGCTGCGCGAGGTGCGGGATGGCCTCCAGGCATTGGCCGGCGCGGCGGAACTCAAGATTGTTCTCACGATGCCTGAAGGACCCGTGACGGTCTCGGGTGACCGCAATCAGCTTTACGAGGTTTTCGAGAACCTCATCGACAACGCCATCAAGTATGGGGGCAATGGCAAGACCATTGACGTTACGCTCGCACGCGTGGAGCGGGGCGAATTCCGGCATCTGGTGGCCGTGGTGGATCATGGGCCGGGCGTTGATCCCGAACATGTCCCGCGCATGACGGAGCGTTTTTATCGCATCGACGCCGAGACCAGCCGGAAGAAGAAGGGGACGGGTCTCGGCCTCGCCATCGTCAAGCACATTGTCCACCGTCATCGGGGACAGATTTCGATCAAGTCGCGGACAGAGCCGGGCGAGGGGCTGCGGATCGAAGTGGTGCTGCCTTAGCTGAAATCCGGACAACAAAAAGGGCGCTCGCGGCGCCCTTTTGATTTTCTGGGAAACGCCTTAGCGCTTCTTGCGATCCAGCTGGTGATAGGCCCGGCGCGAGTGGAACTCGCAATAGGGACCAGTTTCCAGGCTGTGCTGACCGCAGAAGTAGAAATCCTTGGTCAGCGGATCGCCGATCGGCCACTTGCAGGTGTGCTCGGTCAGCTGCAGCAGGTTGAGGCGCTTGTCCTCGGGGATGAAGAGCTCTGCCGCGGCTGGTGCGACATAGAGATCTGCTTCCATCTCAGGGGTAACGGCCAGCGCCGTTGCACCCATCACCTGAGGCCGGCTCATCGGCGCGGCTGCCCGCGGCTTGGCTGCAACATGGGACATGCTTGCAGACGGCGATGCCACGCGGCGCGGGGCCGGGCGCGGCGCCGGACGGGCGCGCTGCGTCGTATTGGTCGGCTTGGCTCGTGCCGACAGCTTGAGGCGGTGCACCTTGCCGATCACGGCATTACGGGTGACGCCTTCGGCGAGCTCTGCAGCGATCTGACTCGCGCTGAGCCCTTCCATCCAAAGTTTTTTCAAAAGTTCGACGCGCTCGTCAGTCCAGCCCATCGGTTGCGCTCCTGAAACCATCGTCAAAACAGAATCCTTCTCTGCGCTGCCCGAATTGCTTCGACAGCCTTTCGACTCTACAGATCGTAGGTTGAGCGGGTCCGCCGCACGATATGTCGTGCTCCCAACGAGGCTGAGACTACTTCATCGGCGGAATCGGGATCAAGAGTCGGGGCCGATTTTCCCCGTTTATTCATTGGTTAAAATTGCCCTAACAAACTTTGAGTCAAATCAGGCACTTGGCTGTGTCACATTGACTCGCAAGGGTTTTCACGACTAATTCTGCGGGCCAAACGCGCTGCCAATCGGGCGCGTTTTTGGTTTCTGTGGCAGCTTTGCCACGCTCGACTTCAACGCGACTTCCCAGAGAGGAACCTTAGCCATGACTGCGCTCTACGGCACCTATGCCCGGTCCGACCTTGCTTTCGAGCGGGGCGAAGGCATGCGCCTGTATGACCAGCAGGGCCGAGACTATCTCGATTTCCATTCCGGCATTGCCGTGAACGCCCTGGGTCATGGTGACCCCCATCTGATCAGCGCCCTCAAGGCTGCTGCTGATAAGGTGTGGCACACCTCCAATGTGTTCTCCATTCCCGAGCAGGAGCGGCTGGGTCAGCGCCTGGTCGACCTGACTTTCGCGGACAAGGTCTTCTTCACCAATTCCGGTGCGGAGGCGCTCGAATGCGCCATCAAGACCGCGCGGCACTACTTCTTTTCTAAGGGCGAACCGGATCGGTATGAGATCATCGCCTTTACCGGCTCCTTCCACGGCAGGACGCTGGGGACGATCGCTGCCGGCGGCAATCCGAGCTATCTCGAAGGCTTTGGCCCACCGATGCCGGGCTTCAAGCACACGGCGCCGGGCGATCTCGACGCCGTCAAGGCTCTGGTCGGTCCGCAGACCTGCGCGATCCTGATCGAGCCTGTTCAGGGCGAAGGTGGCGTCACGGCCATGACCCCGGAATTCCTCCAGGGCCTGCGCCAGATCTGTGACGACAATGGCATGGTCCTGATCTTTGACGAGGTTCAGTGCGGTTTTGGCCGTACCGGCCGCTTCTTTGCCCATGAATGGGCCGGTGTCACGCCGGATATCGTCGCCGTAGCCAAGGCCATTGGCGGCGGCTTCCCTCTCGGCGCCTGCCTTGCGACGGAAGAAGTTTCCGCGTCGATGGTGCCCGGTACCCACGGCTCGACCTATGGCGGCAACCCGCTGGCATGCGCCATCGGCAATGCCGTGCTGGACCGGATCACGGCTCCGGGCTTCCTTGATCACGTCAATACGATGGGTCAGTGGCTCGCCTGGCACCTGCAGCAGCTGGCGCAGAAATATCCGGACTATGTGCTTGAGCTTCGCGGCAAGGGCCTGCTGGCCGGCATCAAGATTACCCCGACGGTGCGCGACTTTGTCGGGCGGCTTCGGGATGATCATCAGCTGCTGACCATCGGCGCCGGTGACAATGTCCTGCGCCTCCTGCCGCCGCTGATCGTCAGCGAGGCCGATATCGAAGAGGCAATGGGTAAGCTCGCTGCAGCCTTCGACGCAATCGAAGCCGAGACTGCCTCCACGGCGGCTGCCGGCTCATGAGGCACCTGACTTTCTACCATTTTGGGCGCCGCCGAGGCCGCTGACACTGTTTATTAGCCGGCAGGGCTCATCCTGCCGGCAGTGCAGCCCTTTACATATGCGTGACCAAAGGAGCCCGGCCAAATGACGACCGGCAACCCGAGACATTTTCTTTCCATCGACGATTTTTCCTATGCCGAGCTGCGTGGCATGCTCGACCAAGCTCTCTCACTCAAGCAGCGCCTCAAGGAAGGTGACCGCCCACAGCTCCTGAAAGACAAGGTGCTGGCGATGATTTTCGAGCGCCAGTCGACCCGTACCCGCGTCTCCTTCGACGTCGGCATGCGTCAGTTGGGCGGCGAAACCCTGATGCTTTCCGGCCAGGAAATGCAGCTCTCGCGTGAGGAAACGCTGGCTGACACCGCACGGGTGATGAGCCGCTATGTCGATGCGATCATGATCCGCATCCTGAGCCATGCCGATCTGCTGGATCTGGCAGAAAACGCCACGGTTCCGGTCATCAACGGGCTTACCCGCCGCGCTCATCCATGCCAGATCATGGCTGACCTCATGACCTTCGAAGAGCATCGCGGCTCCATCAAGGGCGCAAAGGTTGCCTGGGTCGGGGACAGCAACAACGTGCTGCACTCCTGGGTGAACGCCGCAGAGCTGTTCGAATGCGAACTGACGATTGCCGTTCCGGACGAATATAGCCCGGAAAAGGACCTGATGCAGGACATCAAGCGCGCTGGCAGCTTTGCCAAGCTGACAGAAGATCCGCGCGAAGCGGTTGAAGGCGCGGACCTCGTCATCACCGACACCTGGGTCTCCATGGGTGACGTGGATGCTGCCGAGCGCCGCCGGGTCTTGAAACCCTACCAGGTCAACACCAATCTAATGGCCTTGGCGAAGAAAGACGCCTTGTTCATGCACTGCCTGCCCGCCCACCGCGGCGACGAAGTGACCGACGAAGTTATCGACGGTCCCCAGTCGGTAGTGTTCGACGAGGCCGAAAATCGCCTTCACGCCCAAAAAGCCGTTTTGTGCTGGGCCTTCGGGGTTGAAGCGAACTAGCAGTTCTGCTGTCTGCCGCCATTGAACCATCCCGTGAAACGGGACGCCGGCTACCCGCCAGTGTCCCTTTTCGCGCTTTGGCATCTTTGGGGCGACCAAGCCGATGCTGGTGCGTTGCGATTGCGGGGCGTAGCCTCAGGAAAGTATCGACCCATGACGACGGAATCCACCATGACCGAGAATTCTCTCGCTGCCCTCGGCCTTGACCGCCCCGAAACGGGTGACGATGCCGTAGTGCCTTTTACCCTTGAAAAGCTCGACACCCGAGGCCGTGTTGTACGACTGGGCCCAGCGCTCGACACCATCCTCAGCCGGCATGATTACCCTCTGCCGGTGGCGCGCCTGCTTGGCGAAGCTGTGGTGCTTTCCGCGCTGATCGGTTCGTCGCTGAAATTCCAGGGTCGCTTCATTCTGCAGACCCAGACCGATGGCCCGGTGAACCTGCTGGTTGTCGATTTCGAGGCGCCGGATGGTATTCGCGGCTATGCGCGCTATGACCATGATGCGCTGGTAAAGGCATCCGAGGCCGGCAAGACCAGCCCGGCTGAACTGCTGGGCAATGGCCACCTTGCGATGACGATCGACCAGGGGCCGCACACGGAGCGCTATCAGGGCATTGTCGCGCTCAACGGCAATTCGCTCGAGGAAGTGGCGCATAGCTATTTCATGCAGTCCGAACAGATCCCAACGCAGGTTCGCCTTGCAGTGGCCCAGATGACCACCAAGGGCGACCATCGCCCGCGTTGGCGCGCTGGTGGCATGCTGATCCAGCATCTGCCTGCCTATGGCGGCTCTGTGATGAGTGATCTGCCGGGCAATGGTGACTTCGATGATCCGAGCATGGCCGATCCGGACTTTGTCGAGGCCGACGGCTGGACGGAAGCCAAGGTGATGCTGGCAACCGTGGAAGACCTCGAACTGGCCGATCCTGATTTGTCGCCGGAGCGCCTGCTGTTCCGTCTCTATCACGAGACCGGCGTCCGGGTGTTTCCGCCTGCCGACCTTGAAGAACGCTGCACCTGCTCAGCCGACCGCATTGAGGACATGCTGGCCAACAGCTTCTCCGAAGAAGACAGGAATGAAATGACTGTCGATGGAGAAATCGAAGTTGTCTGTGAGTTCTGCTCGACGGCCTATCACTTCAATCCTCATCAGTTCCAAACAGAGAATTGATCGCATCTCCGGGGTCGAATGAGTAATTCGACCCCAAAATTATTGCCAATATCGATATAAATTGGCAGAATAGATCCGTGGCAACGGTGCGAAGGGCCGGCAGAATGAATGCCGACTTCATGTTGACTATCGGGTCTATACAAAGTCAGACCAATTTTGACTCCCTGTATAAGGCTTTCACTGACGCGATCGCTGAATACGGCTTTTCCAAATTCATCATCTCCGGACTACCCGATCGCGGGATGGACGTTCGACCTTCGTGCTCCTCTCCGGCTGGCAGGACGAGTGGTACAGGCGCTATACCGAGATGGGATACGTTCATATCGATCCCGTTGCGCTCCAGAGCTTCAAGACCAGTCTGCCTTTCGACTGGTCCGGTCCGATCCGCGACAGGGTCAGGGACAAGATGACCGAGCAGTTGATCAGCGAAGCCTATGATTTCGGGATGCGAGATGGCATCTGCATCCCGGTTCATATGGATAATGGGATGCAGGGCCTCGTTTCCCTCGCAGGGAAAACGGATCATCTGTCCAATGAAGCCCGGGTCGAACTGCACATGCTGGCGCTCTATGCCTTGGGACAATTCCGCAAGCTAAAGGCAGCAAAGGGCGAGGCCGCACGGCGTCGGGTGATCACTCAGCGCGAGGCCGAAATGCTCAAATGGGTTGCCGTCGGCAAGACCGCTGCTGAAATCGCCGAGATCACGGGCCTGACGGTGCGAACGGTCAACCAGCATTGCGAGAATGCACAGAGGCGCATGGGGACTGCCAATCGCCTGCAAACAGTGGTGGAAGCAATCCGCCACCAGTTAATCACGCTTTGACGAAGGTGCTTGTGAGTTCTCCCAATATCGTTATATCGATGCCGGATGTTTAATGACCTGTAAATTTAGAGGGTCAACATAGGTTCGCGAGGGTAGGGCAGTTCCCGCGTTCTGAAGGCACCGCGAGCGGTGGCTGTCGGGAATTGGGCTGTACGCGCCGGCGTATCCAGGGCGTAGGAGCGCCCATAAAACGGTTATGGGAGGCTGCATGATGGGAGCGAACCTTCCACAGCGGTCGACTTAGGGGGAGTATTGGCGGTATTCACCGCCGCATGAAGTAACTTGCTGCAGACCGCTTAAAACGGGTTAGTGCTTGGAGAAATCCCTGTCCGCCTTCGCTTGGGGCCGATCGGATGCGCCGAAAAGTGCATGATGATCGACGCGGTGGTGGGCGGTGCGCTCCCGGGTCTGCAGCCCTTTTCTTTCCGGTGACATGAGGGCCTCCGGTCCGGCGTCACCGTGGACTGCCGTCTGACCGGGCGGGCGTGGGCTGGGGCGGGCCTCGCCTGCCCTGGTCGGGCAGTGACCATACCCGGCTTTGCTGACCTGCCGCTACGAGATGGGACGAGTCGCATGTCTGATCCCGTTGGATTGATGCAGGCGGTCCTCGGGCTGGGCACCGGGAGAAGCACGGCGGCAAACGCCTTGCGCAAAGCGCTGGCGAGCGGCGTTGACCCGCTTCATTGGTGCGCGGTCCACTTTCGCAACCCTCCGCACAGGATCATGCAGCGCGCCGCGCATTGGTCGTCCTTACCTTTTGCCGAGGCTATGCCTCCGCCTGAGCTCGATGCGTTGCGCCCCAGCCCTCTCCGGTTCGATCAGCTCAGCGGCATCCGCCTCGTGGCCCATCGGCGTGAAAGCGCCGCATTGGCCTACACCGCTCCAGATTTTTTCGGCTTTCTCCGCATCGCAGACGCTCTCAAACGAGATCCGGCATTGCGGGAGCGCTTATGTGTCGTGCCCTATGACGTCCTGCGTGACCATCTGATCGAGAGCCTCTCGTCCGACCTCGTCCACGCATCGCGCCAGACCCTGCCGCGCCATTGGCCTTTCGCCACTGCACAGCTTGATCTCACCAAGCCGATGCGATGGGGATTTGCGCTGTTCATGGTGCTCCTGACGGCGCTTGTCGTCGTCGCTCCCTTCACCCAGCAGGTGTGGTTGATCCCGTTCTGGGTCACGGCCATGGTGCTGCCAACCATGCTGCGGCTTGCGGCATTGGCGACCCCTCAAAGGTCTGAGCGGGCGGGCAGGGCGGTCGCTTCCGAAGTCTTGCCGATCTATTCGGTGCTTGTGCCGCTCCGGGATGAGGCCAATATGGTCGACCAGCTCTGCGCCAGCCTGGCCCGTCTCGACTACCCGGCATTATGTAGGAAACGCATGTAGCCTGATATTCAGGTGTCCTCTCAGGCATGGCAGCATTCCGGCGTCACCGCCAGGAGTCCCCAATGCCCGAACTACAGGTCATCAATACGCTGAATACGAAGGCTGACGATCTGAGGAGCCAGATCGTACGTCTCGAGAGGGAACTCGAAGCGACGAAAGCCGCCTTGTCGCACGTCCTGGCGACCATCCACATGTTCGAGGCGCCCCAGAACGGTAGCCAATTCCCGCTCCACTACAACATGGCGCAGCTCTTCAAGCGCCGGGAGATCGTGGGTTACTGCACAGAGGCGCTGCAGGCTGGTCCACTGGATACACGTCAACTGTCCGACTGGATCATCGACAAGAAGCAATTTCCCAATCCCGACCGACATCTGAAGACGTCAATCGCGTTCCGCGTCGTCCAGGCATTGCGACTGCAGGAGAAGCGAGGTGGTCGTATCCAGCGGATCGGCAAGGTGTCGAATGTGGTCGTGTGGAACCTTGCCGATCCTACAGGACAACGCCACCATCAAGGTGCCTTGGCGGGCCAGGATCACGAATGAGGCCACTTGCCTCCTTTGGGGCCACTGGCGGGCGGCTCGACGACTTCTTCCACTTCGACTAAATCGGTATCCATTTCGCTGGTGGATATCTGCTCAGGCACATCTTCGGGAATGAATGTGCGCAACCTTTTCGCAAATTCCTTCAGCGACGACGGCGCTCCCTTCGTTGCAAGAATATCGAGATAATCCGGCCAACTGGGTTTCCCACCATACTTCCTCACAAACCCGTAGGCCTTCTCGGCGGCAGCATGAACTAGGGCGGGATTGCCATCGAAGACACGGCAGAGGAGATGGTCAGGTGTTTCGACACTGACTCCTTCATTC
>JAAZLP010000070.1 GCA_012799265.1 Phyllobacteriaceae bacterium
CTGTTCAGCGCGTCCATCTGCGAGGCGAGGGCGGCCGTTCCCGAGCGAGCCTGCTCAAGAGCTGATGGGCTGGTAAGGCCCTGGCTGGCCAACTGCTCGGTGCGTTCGAGCTGCTGCTCGGACGACTGGAGCTGCGCACGGGTTGCGTTGGCATTGGCGCGCTGCTGGCTGAGCTGAAGTTCAAGCGTCTGGCGGTCGATCTGAGCGATGACATCGCCTTCCCTGACGGTGTCGCCCGGGCGGACCATGACGGCAATCACGCGACCAGAAGCCTGCGACGCGACATCGGCGCGCTGGGCGGGGACGAGGGTGCCGGTGACCTTGACCGTCTCACGCAGGGTGGTCGGCGCAATGGTGCGGGTCTCATCCTGCCGGATCTGGCGCGTGACCGGCGCCTCATCTGCGGCTGGTTCTTCCACTGCCGGAGGCGGGGGGCTGAGGAAGATCATGGCCGCGATGCCAGCGACAATCAGCACCAGCAGGATCCAGGGCCAGATACGGTGCTTGGGCTTCAATCCCTGCGCCACGCGTTCGGCATTCAGCTTTTCACGTCTGCTTTGTGCCCATTCGGGCTTTTCGTGTGCTGTGCTCATTTGGCATCCTTGTTAATAGGCTCATTCTCGCGCAGGGAGCTGGCCCAATCGTTTAGAAATTGTGCGGATGTTGCGAAGAAATTCTGCATTTCGGCGGCACGCTCGGCACTCGGCTCGCGTTCACGGCGCATCCCTGTGACACAGCCCTCCAGCGCGTCCGCGTAGCGCCTAAAGCGTGTGGCAAGTTCGCCCAGCATATCAAAATAAGGCATTTCGGTCAGCCTGTAATAATCCTGCCGATCGCCGGGGTGCGTAACGCGGCAGAGAACACCCCGCTGCGCCAGCTGACGCGCATTGGTGCTCACACTGGCCCGGCTGACCCCAAGGCGCTCACTGATCTGGGTGAGGCTCAACTCCCCGCCATCGACCACCAATAGCCCCACGATCCGGCCCGATATGCGTGCGTCGCCGTTATCCTGAGAAATCAGGCCCAGCGCTTCGATGAATTGATCACTCGCCGACATCGCGATTCCTTCGCATCGTTCAGTCCATACTGAACGATCTTCGCCATGTATAGGTGGATGTGCCCGGCTTCAAGGCCGGGCAGCACTACTGCAAACGCAGGGCTCAATTTGTCGCGACGCGTTTGTGCGAGGCAGTGGGAACGCTTGCCTGAGCGCGAAGGGACAAGGCCGGTTTCCGTGCGCCTTTTGAGCCCTCGCGCTCGGCTACAACATGAACCTATCGAACGCGGATCATCTGGTATGAGTAGGGCGGCAGCAGCACGCTGAGCTTGCCGGCACCCAGTTCCGCCCCACTTCCCTTGCGAGGCGCGACCTTGTCCTGTTCCTGTGCCGTGTTGACGGCCTTGAGGTCGGGGTAGGTCATGACCTGGTGATCGATGACGGCACCCGGCGCAAAGCCCTGCAGGTCGAGCTCGATTTCGATGCCTTCCATGGCGTGACGGTTGACGGCGAAGAAGGTCAGCGTGCCGTCGTCGTTCTGCACGCCGGAGACGTCGACATAGGGGGTCTCGGGGGCGTGCGGGGTTTCGTAGGCCGGCGAGTTTACCTTGAGCTGCAGGGCGGTGCCGCGACCGAAGACGGAGGCAAAGTAGTAGGGATAGTAGATGGTCTGCGCCCAGGCTGGTCCGCCCTTTTCCGTCATGATCGGGGCGATCACGTTCACCAGCTGGGCGATACAGGCGATCTTCACCACATCCGAACGGCGGATGAAGGTGTTGAGGATCAGGCCTACCATCAGCACGTCTTCGAAATTGTAGATGTCCTCAAGCAGGCCCGGCGCATGCGGCCAGCCGCCATTGCCGTCGAGGATTTCGCGGTCCTTCTTGTTCGAATGGTACCAGACGTTCCATTCGTCAAAGGAGATATGGACATCCCGCTTCGAGCGCTTCTTGTGCTTGACCTGCTTGATGGTGGCGGCAACCGTCTCGATGTAGCGATCCAGTTTTTCGCTCAGCCCGAGATAGTTGGGCGTGTTGTCGTCGCGATTGGCGAAGTACATGTGGAGGCTGATATGATCGACATGATCATAGGTGTGCTCGAGCACGATGCGCTCCCAATCGGGAAAGCTCGGCATTTCCGAATGCGATGAACCGCAGACGATAAGTTCGAGATCCTTGTCGAACATGCGCATGGCGCGGGCCGTGTTGGCGGCGAGCTTGCCATATTCGTCGGCGTCCTTGTGGCCGACCTGCCAGGGGCCGTCCATCTCGTTGCCGAGGCACCAGAGCTTGACGTTGTGCGGGTCCTTCCAGCCATGCTGGCGGCGAAGGTCGCTCCAGTAGGAGCCGCCCGGATGGTTGCAATATTCGAGGAAATTGCGTGCCGCATCGAGGCCGCGCGAGCCGAGATTGACGGCCAGC
>JAAZLP010000071.1 GCA_012799265.1 Phyllobacteriaceae bacterium
AGGGGTTTGTCAGCAGTCTGAGCGCGGGGCCAAAACCCCGCGCTTTTTTTTTGTCACCATCGCCCGAGAGCCCCGATCTATCCCTCCCCCTATCAGGGGGAGGCCAGGGGGGGGTGCCCTGGGGTAGCCTGCTATCGCCATCAGAAAAACGCCCCGATCGTCTGCGCTGCCATATAGAGCGCGACGACAACAATCAGCCCGGCAAAGGCCGTGTTCAGCAGCCCCTTCTTGCTGGCTAGGAGGCCCGCAACGCGTGCACCAACCAGCCCGCCAAGCACACCGCCACCGATGAAGACGGCTGCCAGGGGCCAGTCGACCAGACCCGAAAAAGCGTAGCTCAGCGCCGTGGTAAGCCCGAAGGCGGTGACCGCGACAAGCGAGGACCCGACAGCATTGAGGATCGGCATGCCCGTCGAGGCCACAAGGCCGGGCACGATCAAAAAGCCGCCGCCAATGCCGAAAAATCCCGAAAAGGCGCCGGTGAGGCCGCCATAGCCGAGCACTTTCGGCGCCTTTTCCCGATTGCAGGTGGCGCCCTCGGTCCCCGGATTACCCCGCCCGCGGAACATCAGCACGCCCACCACCAGCATGAGGAGGGCGAAAAGAAAGAGCAGCCTGTCTCCATCCATGGCCTTGCCGAGCAGGGATCCGGCAAAGGCCCCGGCAATGCCGGCCCCGGTGAACATCAGGGCGCATCGCCAGATCACATTGCCCTTGCGGGCATGCGTGACCAGGTTGGTGGCGGCATTGGCCGCCACGGCAAAGGCGCTGGTGCCGATGGCCACATGGGCGACGGGAACCCCGACGACATAGACCATGAGCGGGACGGCCAGAATGGAGCCGCCACCACCAAAGAGGCCCAGCGTGAAGCCGACCAGGCTGCCGGAAAAGGCGCCGAGCAGATATTGCAGGGGTTCGAGAAGCATCGGGGTCTTTCAGTCAGCGCGTAGCGGCGTAGAGGCTGCCGGCACGCCCGCCGGACCGGCAATAGCCGAGGATTGGCCCGTTCGCCGCAGCGAGAGCCTCTTCAAAGCGAATGAGCTGACCTTCGCACAGCGGCCCCGCCACTGGAATATGGAAGGCCTTGAGACCAAAGCGTTCAGCGACCGCGGCGATCTCGGCAAAGCTCGGCTGGCCGGGATCTTCATCGTCCGGGCGGGCACAGATGATGGCCTTGTAGCCGGCCTCGGCGATCAGCCGCACATCATCAGGCTGGAGCTGCGGCGACTGGGCGAAGAGATCGTCGATCTTGTTGATAGCCATGATATTATTCCTTGGTATTGGCAAAGGCGTTGATGGGCACTTTGAGAAAGGTCTTGCCGTCATCTTCGGCCGGCGGAAGCTTCCCCGCGCGCATGTTGACCTGCAGGGAGGGGATGATCAGCTTGGGCATGCCGAGCGCCCTGTCGCGCTCTTCGCGCATCTTGACGAAGGCGTCTTCCGACGTGCCGTTGCCGACATGGATATTGTGTTCGCGTTGTTCCGCGACCGTGGTTTCCCAGGCGATGTTGCGCCCGTTCGGACCATAGTCGTGGCACATGAAGAGCCGCATCTCGCCCGGCAGGGCCAACAGCCTCTGGATCGAGCGATAAAGCGTGCGCGCATCCCCGCCGGGGAAGTCGGCGCGGGCTGAGCCGCCATCGGGCATGAACAGCGTATCGCCGACAAAGGTCGCGTCGCCGATCACATGCACCATGTCTGCCGGCGTATGGCCGGGGGTGAACATGGTATAGGCCGTCATCGTGCCGATCTCATAGCTGTCGCCATCCTTGAACAGGCGGTCGAACTGCGAGCCGTCGCGCTGGAATTCGGTGCCTTCGTTGAAGATCTTGCCGAAGGTGTGCTGAACCACGCTGATCTGGTCGCCAATGCCCAGCTTGCCGCCGAGTTTGCTTTGGATATAGGGCGCCGCCGAGAGATGATCGGCATGCACATGGGTCTCGATCAGCCATTCCAGCGACCAGCCATGCTCGACGATATAGGCGATGATCTTGTCGGCGCCTTCATAGGTGATGGTGCCGGAGGCGTAGTCGAAATCCATGACGGAATCGATTACCGCGCAGGCGTTCGAATTGGGGTCCTTGACGATGTAGCTGATCGTATTGGTCGGCTCGTCGAAGAAGGCCACGACCTCGGGTTTGACGCCTAGATCAGGGGTAAATGGAACGGGTGCAATAGACATGGAAAGCTCCTTTCCAGTTCGAAGGTCAGGCCAGCGCCTTGCGGGCAAAGGCGGCTTTCAGCGCATTGGCGCCGATAATGCCGCCGATCATGGCGATGACGAAGATGACGGGGCCCGGATGACCGGAGCCGATTGCGGGGATGGCGCCACCCGGGCAGAACCCGGCAATGCCCCAACCGATTCCGAAAACCGCTGAACCGGCGACGAGCGGCACGTCCACATCCCGCTTGGTCGGCAGGTGAAACGCGCGATCAAACGCGGGTGCAGGCCGCTTCAGGACAAAGCGGTAGCCGATGAAGGTCACCGTCAGGGCCGAACCCATGACCAGCAAGAGGCTCGGGTCCCAGCTGCCGAAGACGTCGAAGAAATTGAGGATTTTCGCCGGATTGGCCATGCCCGAAATGACGATGCCCAGTCCGAAGACGAGACCGATCACGGCTGCTGAAATGAGGCGCAGCATCAGAAGCCTCCCAGCATATGACGGATGACGAAGACGGTGATGAAGGTCGTCACCATGAAGGTGATGGTGGCGATGATCGAGCGCATCGAAAGCCGCGCGATCCCGCAGACACCGTGGCCCGAAGTGCAGCCGCCGCCAAAGGTGACGCCGAGGCCGACCAGAAGCCCGCCGACAATGATAGCCCAGGACGGCAGTTCCGCCTGGAGCGGCAGCGACGTGCCCGTCGTCAGAAGGATAAGCCCGGGCGCGGCGATGGCGCCGACGAGAAAGGCGAGGCGCCAGTCCCAGTCACCCTTTGGCTGGATGACGCCGGTGAGGATGCCGGTCATGCCGGCCACCCGGCCATGCAGGGCCATGAGCGCAACGGCGGCAATCCCGATCAGTGAGCCGCCCAAAAGCGCCTCTATAGGTGTGGATGAAGTTTCCATGAGCCTGCTTGTCGTTGGCGGCCTGAGGGTAAAGTGGGGCCTGATGTTGAATTTCGTTGATGTGTATATTCGAATATTCTAATGTGTCAATCATGAAAGCCGACGATAATCCGATGATGCACATTACCGACCTCGAACCCCGCGCCGACGAAGCCGCCCAGCTGCTGACCGCCATGGCCAATCCCAAACGGCTGCTGATCCTCTGCAATCTCCTGGAACAGGAGCGCAGCGTCAGCGAGCTCTCCCGCCTCGTGGAGCTCGAACAGTCGCCGCTGTCCCAGCACCTCTCGAAACTGCGGGCCCTGGGTCTGGTGAAGACGCGCCGTGACGGCCAGAGCATCTATTACCGCCTCGCCTCCGAGCCGGTCACGCGCGTCCTCTTGACCCTCTACGACATCTACTGCCGACCGCCGCTTGCCGCCGACGCCTGAGCATCAATGCTCGCGCGATAGGCACTGTCGGCTTGGCGGTACCGGGGCAAAAATGCCCGCGATCCTATGCCCGTCGTCAGGCTGCAGGTTGGGGGTTGCGTCAGCCCCCTAATAGCCCAGCTCAGTAAAACTCGCCTCTCGCGCATCATAAACAAGCAGCCGCCCGATCAGCGGGGTGCCGACGCCGGTGATGAGTTTGATCGCCTCCATGGCCATCAGCGTGCCGATGACGCCGGTGACGGGCCCTAAAATGCCATTGGCTTCGCAGGAGGGCAGGGCGTCGTCGCTGGCTTCGGGCGGGAAAATTGTCTCGTGGGGCGGCCCGCCAAGATGGGGCGCAAAAACCGTCACCTGCCCGGAAAACATCGACACCGCCCCCGAGACCAGCGGCATATGCAGCGCTTCCGCCGCCGCGGCGCTGGCCCGGCGCGTCACGAGATTATCGGTGCCGTCGAGGACGAGATCATAGTTCTTGAGCAGGTCCGTGCCATTGCTCTCGTCCAGCGCCACCTTGTGAATATCGAGCGCCACATGCGGATTGAGCGCGCTCACGAAATCGCCCGCGCTCTCGGACTTGTTGCGCGAAATATCATCACTTGCATGCACCACCTGCCGCTGCAGGTTCGAGACGGAAACACTGTCAGGATCAAAAATCCCCAGCCGCCCCACGCCAGCCGCCGCGAGATAGGCAATGGCCGGGCTGCCCAGCCCCCCGGCGCCGATAATGGCGACGCGCGCGGCCTTGAGCTTCTGCTGCCCGGCCCCGCCAAAGCCCTTCAGCACCAGATGGCGGGCATAGCGGCTGGTTTCGTCGGGAGAAAGCTTGTCACTGGCCAAGCGGCACCGCCAGGAAACGCCGGTCCGGCCCTTCGAAGCCGCCCGGATAGACCGAGACAATGGCCACCGCATGCTCAAGGCTCAGCGTGTAAAATGGCATGACCACGCCATAGAGTCGGTAGTTGAAGGCGCAGCCCCGCGAGGCCGGGAGTTTTTCGCCATCATCATGGACGATCCGCTCGCCATTCTCATCCGTCAGTGTCAGCGCAAAACCCTGCGCCTCGGTCCCGAACCACTCTTCGCAGGGGTCATTCGTCGTTGCGGGCTTTGTCGAGAGGCTGAGCTCAAACTCTTCCAGCAGCATGCTGGGCAGATAGCCGGGAATGCCGAACTCAAGCGCCTTTGCCTCGCGGTCCGGCGCGCCATCGCCATGGAGCACAATGAGATCAGCCGGCACCGAAATATTGAGCGTCTCGATATGGCTCTGCGCCTTGCCCAGCGCTTCAGCCCGCACCGCCCCAAGTCCCGTAGCCTCATCCTCCGCCTGCACGCGGATCGGCGTCTTGGCCAGCCAGCGATCCGCCGGCAGGTCGATCACATAGACATTGGAATAGGCAAAGCCCGACCCGTCCTGAATGCCGAATTCCTCAAAGGCGAAATAGCGGAAATCGTCCGAATAGCCGATGAAGTCGAT
>JAAZLP010000072.1 GCA_012799265.1 Phyllobacteriaceae bacterium
GGCGCAGCTTGAAGATGCGCACCTTGTCGTGCTTGCCCTGCGAGATGACAGTTGCCTTGACGCTGGCACCAGAAACCAAAGGTGTGCCCACTTTGAGATCAGCGCCACTGCCAATGGCAAGCACTTGATCGAGCACGATTTCCTGGCCCACGTCCGCAGCAATCTGTTCTACTTTAATTTTTTCGCCGGCAGCCACGCGATACTGCTTGCCACCGGTTTTTATGACCGCGTACATATGAACCTCTTGAAAAAATCTCGACGGCAACATTGCCGCGAGCATCGGCCGGCATTACCCCACCGAACCGCAAATTCTAGCACGCGCGCCTTTGCCTGGCAAGGCGATCACCCCTGGCCCGGCCACACCATGGCACACTGGCACCTGGTCTCGCCCGCGTGAGCGTCCTTTTTATAATCCGGCACTGTCCGAGCCCCAACCGCCCCAAGCCATCTTGACCTCCAACAGCCCTTCCGTCGCCTCCCCCCTGGACCTCATCCAGCCGGACATGCAACAGGTCGATCGCGTCATCAACGAACGCCTGACCTCCGAAGTGCCCCTGGTCAAGGAAGTCGCCCAGTACATCATCTCGGCCGGCGGCAAGCGCCTGCGCCCCGCCCTGCTGCTGCTGGCGGCCGGCGCGCTCGGCTGCACGCATCCGCACCGCCACACGCTGGCCGCCGTGGTCGAGTTCATTCATACGTCCACGCTGCTGCATGACGACGTGGTGGACGAGTCCAGCATGCGCCGCGGTCGCCCCACCGCCAATCAGACCTTCGGCAACGCCGCCAGCGTGCTGGTCGGCGACTTCCTGTATTCGCGCTCGTTCCAGATGATGGTCGACGTGGACGACATGCGCGTGATGCAGGTGCTGGCCAATGCCACCAACGTCATCGCCGAGGGCGAGGTGCTGCAGTTGATGAACATGCACGACGCCTCGCTCGACGAAGCCGCCTACCTGCGGGTGATCCGCTCCAAGACCGCCAAGCTGTTCGAGGCCAGCGCCCGTCTGGCTGCCATTTTGCAGCGCACCGACGAGGCCACCGAGACCGCCTGCGCCACCTACGGCCAGGCGCTGGGCACCGCATTCCAGATCATCGACGATGCGCTCGACTACGACGGCGAGGCCGCCGAGCTCGGCAAGAACCTCGGCGACGATCTGCGCGAGGGCAAGATCACCCTTCCCCTCATCCTGGCCATGCAGCGCGGCGACACCAACGAGCGCCAGCTCATCCGCGACGCCATCGAGCAAGGCGGCAACACCGAACGGCTGCCCGACATCCTGGCCATCATCCGTCGCACTGGCGCGCTCGGTGCTGCCCGCGAGGCCGCCGCCGCCGAGGCGCAACGCGCCATCGAAGCGGCACGACAATTGCCGGACAACGAGTACCGCTCGGGTTTGCTACAATTGGCGGCTGCACTTCAGGAGCGTCGCTCCTGACGCAGCAAGGATGGCGGCCTCTGCGCAAGCCGTTCTCACCGGTTCGACAGAGAACCATTCGGGGTGTAGCTTAGCCTGGTAGAGCGCTACGTTCGGGACGTAGAGGCCGGAGGTTCGAATCCTCTCACCCCGACCAGGAATTTCCTTGAAAATCAAGGACAGACAAAGCCCCGCTGGACGGGGCTTTGTGCTTTCCAGGTCCCGACAGTGGCAAATGGGTGGCTCAGTCTTTGCCGGCTGCCTCGTCCCATTTTCTTAGCTGCGCCAGTTTCTCCCCGATCTTGCCTTCCAGCCCGCGCGGCGTCGGCTGATACCAGCGCGGCTCCGGCATTCCTTCCGGCAGGTAGGTTTCACCGGCCGCATAAGCGTTGGGTTCGTCATGCGCGTACCGGTATTCGTGCCCATGGCCCAGCTCTTTCATGAGCCTGGTCGGCGCATTTCGAAGATGGACAGGAACCTCGCGGCTTTTGTCCTGTTTCACGAAGGCCCTGGCCTGGTTGTAGGCGTTGTAGCCTGCATTGCTTTTGGCCGCGACCGCCAGATATATCACCGCCTGCCCGAGCGCGAGCTCTCCTTCCGGGCTTCCAAGCCGCTCGTACGTCAAGGCCGCGTCATTGGCAATCTGCATGGCCCTGGGGTCTGCCAGACCGATGTCTTCCCATGCCATGCGGACAATCCGCCGTGACAGGTAACGCGGGTCGGCACCGCCGTCGAGCATGCGGCTCAGCCAATAAAGGGCGGCATCCGGGTGAGAGCCCCGAACCGATTTGTGCAAGGCAGAAATCTGGTCGTAGAAGTTGTCCCCGCCCTTGTCAAAGCGCCGGCTGTTGAGGGTCAAGGCGTTCTGAACAAACTCAGCGTCGATCTTCTGCACGCCGGCGGCCCCGGAGGCCGTCTTGCACTGCTCCAGCAGGTTCAGGAACCGGCGGGCGTCACCATCCGCGTAGCCCACGATGGTGTCGAGGGCCAGGTCGTCAAACTCAAGATCGCCCAGCGCCTTTTCCTGGGCACGCTTGAGCAGCTGCTTCATTTCTTCGTCTGTCAGGGACTTGAGCACATACACCTGGGCCCGTGACAGCAAAGCCGAATTCACTTCAAAGGAAGGGTTTTCGGTGGTCGCGCCAATAAAGGTGACCAACCCGCTTTCGGCATAGGGAAGCAGTGCGTCTTGCTGTGATTTGTTGAACCGGTGGATTTCATCGACGAACAAGATGGTGTGCTTGCCCATGGAAAGGTTGTGCTGCGCCTGCTCCATGGCTGCGCGGATGTCCTTCACACCGGAAAACACCGCGGATAGCGCGATGA
>JAAZLP010000073.1 GCA_012799265.1 Phyllobacteriaceae bacterium
CGCCTGATCGAAATCTGGACGTCGATCCCGGCCCCCTACCTGCTGCTCATCATCTCATCAGTGATTGCCCCCAGCTTCTGGGTGCTACTGGGGATATTGCTGCTGTTTTCCTGGGTATCACTGGTGGGCATCGTGCGCGCCGAATTCCTGCGCGCCCGCAACTTTGAATATGTGAATGCGGCCCGGGCGCTTGGTGTCTCCAACCGAACCATCATGTGGCGGCATCTCCTGCCCAATGCCATGGTGGCGACGCTTACCTTCATTCCGTTTATCCTGTCCGGCTCGGTCGCCACCCTCACCTCACTCGATTTCCTGGGTTTCGGATTGCCGCCGGGATCGCCCTCCCTAGGTGAACTGCTGGCGCAAGGGAAAAGCAATCTTCAGGCGCCGTGGCTCGGGCTGACCGGATTTTTCACCATCGCCATCATGATGACCTTGCTCGTCTTCATCGGCGAAGCGGTACGCGATGCCTTTGATCCGCGGAAGACCTTCCGATGACCGCGCCCTTGCTCTCCGTCCGTGATCTCTCTGTTCACTTTGGCGTCTTTACAGCCGTTAAGGGCGTGTCCTTCGACATAGCGCCGGGCGAGACGCTGGCGTTGGTCGGGGAAAGCGGCTCGGGCAAGTCGGTTACGGCGCTTTCGGTACTGAAACTGCAACCGGCGTCGGCGACGATCACCGGTTCTATCCGCTTCGACGGAAACGAACTGGTTGGCGCTTCCGACGCCGAATTGCGTGCGGTGCGCGGCAATGAAGTCGGGATGATCTTCCAGGAGCCAATGAGCTCACTCAATCCGGTGCACACGATCGGCAGGCAGATTGGCGAAGTGCTGGCCGTGCATCAGGGCATGCGGGCCACTGCCGCGCGGGCGCGAACCATTGAACTGCTCGACGCCGTTGGCATCCCCGATCCGGCGAGCCGATTGGACGACTATCCGCACCAGCTATCCGGCGGACAGCGTCAGCGCGTCATGATCGCTATGGCCATTGCCAATAATCCGAAACTGCTGATTGCCGACGAGCCCACCACGGCCCTCGACGTGACCGTGCAGGCGCAAATCCTTGACCTGCTGAAGGACCTGCAGAAGCAGTTCGGCATGGCCGTCCTGTTCATCACCCATGACCTGGCGATCGTCAAAAAGATCGCGGACCGGGTTTGCGTCATGACGAACGGGGAGATTGTCGAGAGCGGACCGGTGGGCGAGATATTTGCCGATCCAAAGCACGACTACACCAAAAAACTCCTTGCTGCCGCTCCGAAAGGCAACCCACTTGTGCCGGCGGAAGACGCGCCTGCTGTAGCGGAAGTCGATGATCTCAAGGTCTGGTTCCCCATCAAACGCGGCATCCTCCGCCGCACCGTCGGACATATCCGCGCCGTCGACGGCGTCAGCCTTTCCATCCGCAAAGGCGAAACCCTGGGCGTGGTGGGCGAGAGCGGCTCAGGCAAGTCATCGCTGGGCTATGCCCTCCTCCGTCTGATCCCCTCCAAAGGCCGGATCGTGGTGCTTGGACAGGATGTGCAATCCCGCAGTTGGCGCGACCTACGTCCATTGCGAAAGCACATGCAGATCGTCTTCCAGGACCCCTTTGGCTCACTGAGCCCGCGTATGTCAGTCAGCCAGATCGTTGAAGAGGGTCTGCTGGTGCACCAACCCCAAGTGAGCGCGGAGGAACGCCTGAAGAAGGTCGCCGCAGCGCTTGAAGAAGTCGGGTTGGATGTTTCCACTGCCGCCCGCTACCCGCATGAATTCTCCGGCGGGCAGAGACAGCGCATAGCGATTGCCCGCGCTTTGGTGCTGGAGCCCGAGCTGGTTGTTCTCGATGAACCGACCTCGGCCCTCGACGTCTCCATTCAGGCTCAGGTAATCGACCTTCTACGCGCCGTGCAAGAGCGGCGCGGCCTCAGCTACCTTTTCATCAGTCATGACCTCAAGGTCGTTAGGGCGTTGGCGCACCGACTTATCGTCATGCGCCACGGCAAGGTGGTCGAAGAGGGCCTGGCGCGCGACGTCTTCGCAGCGCCCAAGGAAGATTATACCCGCCAACTGATGGCGGCAGCTTTTGATCTGGCCACAACAGAAGCCGGATTGCCGAATACGAGACCGACCGACTAACCTCACAACCAAGAACGACGAGGGAGCCGCACGATGACACTTCCAAAGCTTTCAACGCTGGCCATCGCAGGCCTCCTAGCGCTGGGCCTTGCAGCCCCCGCGCAGGCCCAGACACCAAGCGGGGTGTGGAGCAATTCCTTCCAGCTCGAAGGCGAGCCGAAATATGGGCCCGATTATACCCATTTCGACTACGTCAATGTCGATGCACCCAAAGGCGGAACCGTGCGGCTGGGGAGCCTTGGCGGTTTCGATACGTTCAACCCTATCCTGCCAAAGGGCGAGGTCGCGGACGGCATTGGGCTTCTCTTCGAAACCCTCCTCACCCCATCGCTCGATGAAGTGGGCACCTATTATGGCCACCTCGCCAAGGAGCTGATGGTCGCGCCCGACAATAGCGCGGTGACCTTCCGGCTTGATCCTGATGCACGCTGGCACGATGGCGAGCCGGTCACCGCCGAGGACGTCGTTTGGACCTTCAACGAACTGATCGAGGTGAACCCGGACCGGGCCCAGTACTACGCAGATATCACATCGGTCGAAGTGACCGCGCCGGGTGAGGTTACCTTCTCCTTCAAAGGCACGGACAACCGCGAGCTGCCGCTGATTCTGGGCCAGTTGCTTGTGTTGCCGCAGCATTGGTGGGAAGGCACCGACGCCAATGGCAAGCAACGCAATATCGGCGAATCCACGCTGGAGCCGCCTCTCGGCTCGGGCCCCTATAAGCTCGCAAGCTTCGATGCTGGCCGCACCATCACCTATGAACGCGTGCCCGACTATTGGGGCGTCAACCACCCGACCCAGGGGGGTCAGAACAATTTCGATACCTACAAGATCGAATTCTTCCTCGACCTGACGGTGCAGTTTGAAGCCTTCAAGGGCGACCAGTTCGACTGGTGGAGTGAAAACCAGGCCCGCCGCTGGGCGACAGCCTATGACTTCCCGGCCGTTACTGAAGGCCGCGTCATCCAGGAACTGTTCCCACAAGACTACAATGGCTCGGGCATCATGGTCGGCTTCGTCATGAACCTGCGCCGCGACAAGTTCGCTGACCCGCTGGTGCGCGAGGCGCTCAACTATGCCTTCGACTTCGAAGAGCTGAGCAACACGCTTTTTTATGGCCAGTATGAGCGCATCGACAGCTTCTTCTTTGGTCTGCCGTTCAAGTCCTCTGGCCTGCCGGAAGGCGAGGAGCTGGACATCCTCGAAAGCGTGCGGGACCTTGTTCCCGAAAAGGTCTTTACCACGCCCTATACCAATCCGGTGAGCGGCGATCCGGGCAAGCTACGCGCCAATCTGCGGACCGCCATGCAGCTCTTCAACGAGGCAGGCTACACGCTTGAGGGCAACCAGATGGTCGGCCCGGATGGTCAGCCCTTCACCTTTGAAATCCTGCTCAATGGCCCGACCATCGAGCCGGTGGCGCAAAACCTTGTGACCAACCTTGCCCAGATCGGCGTTGCGGCCACCATCCGCACCGTGGATAGCCCGCAATTCATCAACCGCGCCCGCAGCTTTGATTATGACATGATCTATTCGGGCTGGGCGCAGTCCTTCACGCCGGGCAATGAGCAGCGCTTCTTCTTTGCCAGCTCGACCGCTAATCAGGAAGGCGCGCAGAATTATTCGGGTCTCGCCGATCCGGGGGTCGATGCGCTCATTGAAAAGCTGATTGTGGCTGATGATCGCGAAACGCAGGAAGCGGCCACCAAAGCGCTCGATCGCGTCCTGCTGGCACACCACATCATCATCCCGAGCTATTCGCTGCGCACCACCCGCTCAGCCCGCTGGGACCGTTTCAGCCGTCCTGACGAACTGCCGGAGTTTTCATCAGGTTTCCCGACGCTCTGGTGGTGGGATGAAGAAAAAGCGGCCAAGACTGGAGGCCTCTGACAAACAAAGGGCGGCTTACGGGCCGCCCTTTTTGCATCCGAAGCAACGGGATATCCTGCTAGTAATCCCGCTCGAAGAACACACCCAGGCTCGTATCGCCATTCTGGCCCGCCGTGCCTTTGACGGTCAGATCATCGGTAACATCGAGATTGATCGTCACCTTGGACTGGCCGTTCGCGCCAGCGGTGACACCCAGATAGATGTTTTCCTGCAGATAAGTCCCAGCCTGGACGCCGACATTGCCGGCATCATCGGTGACGATATCAAGATCGGCCAGACCTGCTGCACCGCGAAGGCTGTCAACCAGCCCGCCACCGCCGCCACCACCGACCAGTTCGGCTGCAGCCGCTGCGAGCTGTGCCAGCTGGATAGGCGAAAGCTCGCCCATGGAGCGCTTGAAGATGAGGCGGCTCAGCACTTCATCCTGCGGCAGCGCCGGGTTGGACGAGAAGGTGATGTCCGGCGCCGAAGCTCGGCCCGCAAGCGTGACGAAGACGGTGATTCCATCGCCGTCAGTGCGCGCGACAAAGTTGAGCTGCGGATCAAGGTCACCCATCAGGGTCACCGAACCGGTCTCGAAGGTGATGCGCTGACCGAGGATCGAAAGGCGACCACGATTGAGCTGGAAGCCGCCGACCGGCTGGATATTGCTGATCGGACCAGTGAGACGGACAGAGCCGCCCACTTCCGCGTCAAGCCCACGGCCACGAATGAAGATCTGGTTGGGGGCGTTGACCGTGACATCGAGGTTAAGCGTCGACGACGAAGCCCCCGTGCTGGTGGTGCGCTCGTCGATCCGGGCACGATCCAATGTGCGCTGTACGTCTGCCGGTGTGGCGCGGTGCTTCACATCGATCAGCGCTGCCGCGCCGCCGAGGCTTTCCGGTACGGTGATATTGGCGTTCTCGACAAAGAGATTGCCAGAAAGCAGCGAGGTCGTACCCAGGTTGCCGGTGAGCCCGAGATTGCCCGACACGGTCGCAACGATAAGGCTGCCATCGGCATAACGCGCGGAATTGAGCGCGAGGGTGAGATTGGCCGGGAAGCCGCCCGTGAGGCCAACGGTGCCGGAACCGGAAATGGTACCGCCAGTGGCCAGGCTCGCGCTCAGGCTTTCAACATTGGCTGTCGTGCCGTTGAGCGAGACGCGACCGGCAATGTCGGTCAACCGCAGATTGAGTTCGGGATCCACATAGCCTGCGCCGGAAGTCGATACGGAGCCGCCGAATTGCGGACTGGTAAGACTGCCAGTGACGCGGGCGTCGAGATTGGCTGTGCCCGAAAGCTGGCCACCGCGGTCAATAAGGAAGCGGTTGCCCAAGGCCAGGGGCGCAGAACCGGTGAGCGAGACAGACACGCCCGGGCCGGAAAGAGGAATGGTGCCGGAACCGGAGACCGCCAGGCCGCCACTGCCATTGGCTGAAAGGCTCGAAAGGGTCACCACATTGCCGGCATAGATACCGTTGGCGGCGAGCGAGAGCGGCGTAATGCCGAATTCGGCGATGGCGCTCGCACTGATGCCGGCGGCTTGGGCGTCAAAGGCGACGCGCGGATCGGAGGCCGAACCGGAGATCGTTGCGCGGCCGTTGACAGTGCCAGCCAGACCGAGATTGGGCACAATGGTATTGGCGATGGACAGCGGCAGGTCTGCAATATCGACGACCATATTGAGCGCATTGCCTGCGGTGCCCGTGGCCGTGATACTGCCGGAGCCGACATTGAAGCGGACCGCATCGAGCGCCACGCTATCGCCGCTGACCACCAGCGCGGTCGGATTCGCCAAGTTCGCCGAAAGCTGCCCCTGCACCAAGTTGGCGCGGTCAAGATCAAGGCGGAAACCATTGTCGAGCGGGCTCAGCGAACCGGCCACTTCGACCTTGGTGCCGATATTGAGCCCAGCGCGGGCCTCGAAATTCGTGGTTGTGCCAGAATTGGTGGCCCGCGCTTCTACGTTGTCGACCAGAAGACCGCTCGCAACAATCTTGCTGGCATTGGCCCGGCCATCAACAACGGGAACGCCGAAGAGATCGGCGATGCCCGCCGAAATATCGGCTTCGCCGACGCTGATGTCGTTGACCACTAGGCGTGAGGCTTTGGCAGAAACGGAAGCCGCCTGCTTGCCGTCCTGCGGCTGTAGCTGAACAGAGCCGTTGACCGAGCCTGAGGCATCCATCAGCGCCAGAGCTGCCGCCAGGGAAATATCCGGCGCTGCCACATCAAGACGACCATTGAGAAGCCCCGTCTCGACTGCACGAGTCACTGCACCTGTGATGCGTGTGCCGGCGATGTCAAAGGCCAGATCGCGCAGCGACTGCTGGGTGTCGTTGCTGGCAAAATGGCTCTTGAGAGAGGCCGCGTGGCCGCCAACCATGGCGGTGCCGCTGACGTCGCCGTCGAGCACACCAGAGAGCAGCGTCGCCGCCACGCCGAGCTTGGCGTCGCGCAGCGCATAGTCTCCCAATTGACCCTGTGGCACCTGGCCATCGAGCACCAGAACCAAGGGTTCTTCCGGGGCACTTGAGCGGGCAGAGCCACGCACGGTCAGCGCGCCGCTGGCTTCGGGAGAAATCAGGCCGAGATCAGCTAGATCGAGGGCGATGGTGAAATCGGACGTTTCGCTCGCAAAGCTGCCATCGGCGCCGAACTGCACCTGCGCATTGGCGAGACGGAAATCTTGGGCGGTAATACCGGCCTCAGTGCGGGCAAGACGGCCAGTCAGCTTCACCGCGCCTTCAAGCAGCGCGTCGGCCGTCGGATCATCGACGCGCAGGCTCGTGCCCGTTCCGTCAAAGGTGAGGTCAAAGCCACCGGAAAGCGGCATGATCTTGCCTTCAGCAGCAAGGCTGAGCGCGCCGCCCAACTGACGACCGGCCAGTCCGGAGAACGGTGAGATATTGGCTGTATCGAGCTGGATACGACCGTCGAAATCGGTGCCATCGATCAGGCCAGCGACGCTGGCCGTAAGCGCCTCGCCAACAATGCGCAGCTGCGCCAGTTCAACGGGCTGTCCGGCATTCCAGAGGCCGGCAATGCCAAGGCCAACACTTTCGCCGAGTGCTGCTTCAACGCCTTCATCAGCGGTGATACCGGAGAGAGCCCCGTCGCCGTTGAAGGTGACCATACGGGTCGCGGGATTGTCGATATCTCGCGCGATGCCATCAATGTCGAGGGCAAAGGTTTCAGCACGGAAGCCGTCGGTCTCGAAGCCGTTGACATCGACCAGAGCCTGCCAGGCTTCGCCGGTTGACGTGCCGAACTCGATGGCGATTTTTGCGCCGTCGACAAAGGTGGAGCTGCCCGGAACCGGCAAGGTAACGCGGTTGCCAGCGCGGTCGGCTATGCTTGCGGTGAGATCGAGGCGCGAGAGGAAATTGTCGGCAGTCGTGGACGCGTTGGCCCTCAGGACTAGCTGTCCACCGGACAGGGTGAAATTGGAGACTTCAAAGCCGCCAGCACTCTTGACGAGCGCATCGGCGCTAAGGCGGGTCTCGGCGCCGAAGAAGGCGCGATAAGGCTCGGCTACCAGGGTCGAAAGCGGCCCGCCCAGATCGGCGTCAACGACAAAACCCTCAGCCTGCTGGCTGATCTTTGCCGTGCCCGCCAAGGCCTCGCGATCGTTGGCGAGCAGGCGCATCTGGGTGTTGAGATCAGCAACCGGCCCTTCCCCGTCCAGCGTCAGGGTAACGGCGGGGCGTCCTTCGATATTGAGCAGGTTGGCAATGACGCCATTGGGCGGCTGGACCAGCGAGAGCCCTAGATCAATCGTATTGCCGTCGCGCCGATAGACAGCGTCGAGGTCAAGGGTGCCACCGGGGCCATCCAGACGCTCGATATCAAGGACGGCATCCAGATTGCCGCCTTCCAGCGTCATCGAGGCGGTCAGCGAAATCTCGGAGCCGAGACCAAAGACGCCTTCACCGAAGGTTACTTTCGGAACAGCCAGCTCGCCCAGCTGAATGGCGACTGGAAATTCCGGCACCTCGAACGAGCCTGCCTCGGGTGGGGGCAAGTCAACTGCGCTCTCCGCGGGAATGGCATTGCGGATGTAATCGATTGACTCGGCGCGCAGAGAATTGACTTCCAGACGGCCGGTGAAGAGCGCTGCCTGGTTCCAGTTGAGGCTGGCATTGTTCACTCGCAGCCAGACGCCTTCCTGGTCGGAGATGGTAATCTCGCGGATCGAGACATCTGAGCCCAGGATGCCATCAATATTGGAAAGCCTGATCTGCCGTTCAGGGGTCGACAGGCGATCCTGCACGAAGCTGGTAAGCCAATCCTTCTGCTCTTCGTTGTTCATATCCTGCGCGAACAGCGCAACGGGTACCGCAGCAGAAGCGAGCAACAGGGCGCCGATGGTAACGCGGCGGCGGGTCTTGGTCGAAAAACGCTGCATCAGAAGGACTGCCCGATACCGGCATAAATGGCGTAGTCGGGATCCCCTGCCCGCTTGTTGAGCGGCACTGCAACATCGAGGCGAATGGGACCGAGGCCCGTGTAATAGCGCACGCCGATACCCGCGCCGAGGCGGAGGTCTTCTATGCCCGGGAAGTGGTCGGCAGCGACATAGCCGCCGTCGATAAAGCCAACCACGCCGATCTCTTCAGTTACTTTGGCTCGAGCCTCGAGCGATGCTTCGAGGAGGTAGCGGCCACCGGTTACGACACCAGAGCCGTCGTCAACGCCGATGGACTTGAAGCCATAGCCGCGGACAGAACCGCCGCCGCCGGCAAAGAAGAGCTTGTCGGGCGGGGTTTGATCCAGCGAGGGCCCCACCACAGCGCCCGCCTTCACGCGGCCAGCCAGAACATAGGGATCGTTTTCGCCAAAGCCGAAATAGGTGCGGGCTTCGGCAGTGATGCGACCACCGGCATTGCCATAGACGAAGTCGTAGAAGGGCTCGATATTTCCGGCAGCAAACCAGCCTTCGGTTGGGTCGACCGTAGAATTGCGCCCGTCATAGATAACGCCGGCATAGAGGCCTGCGGTCGCGAAGTCTCGGGTGCCGAAATCGTCGTCGAAACGAGCGCGCTCGAAGCTGGCGCCGCCTTCAAAGGTGATCTCATCGGAGAAGAACCAGGTGGCACCGACGCGGGCAAGTGCCGACGTTTCCGTGAAGGTTGGATAGATCGTCCGCTCGGCCGAGATCGTGGCAACCAGATCAACGTCGGGATGATAAAAGCCCGGCTTGGTGAAGGTGCCGCCGATCAGATAATCGAACTGGGCGGTATCGACGGGGAAGGCGATGGAGGCCACGCGCGCGTCAAGCCGCAGGCGCTCGGCCTGACCGAACAGATTGCGCCAGAGGTGATAGCCTTCGACGCCGAAGCCATCGATACTAGAATAGGTGGCACCAGCGCCAAAGCGGCGACCGGGCAACTCCTCCACCAGAAGTTCGTAGGGCAAAAGCCCATCGCTACCGATCGAATCCGCGGCCTGAAGGCGTGCCGCGCGAAAGACTTCAAGACGATCAAGACGCTTCTGCGCCCGCGCGACATCGTCGGGATCGTATTCCTGACCAACTTCGAGCCCCGTCTGTTGGGCAACAAAATCGGGGTTCATATTGGTGGTGCCGGCAACCGTGACAGGGCCAAAGGCGGCACGGCGGCCCGGATTGACCGTGATCAGGACATCAACGGTATTTGTCGCATGGTCTGCAACCACATCGCGCCCGGCAATCTCGGCCTTGGCATAGCCCTGCTGGCGCCAGGCTTCGAGCGCAAGCGCTTCGGCGCGCGTAATGACTGTCGACCTGGCGATTTCTCCAGCGCCAAAACCACGAAGAACGGGCAGATCGACCTGATCATCTGGGTCGTCCGTCGCTGGCGCCTGGTTAGCGATGCTGACATTGGCAAAGCGGAAAAGCGGACCGGTGGTGACTGAAATGGTTACGTCGACCGGATCGGGCAGGTTAACGTCAGGCGCGATACTGGCAGCTTCGACACCGCCAATCCTGATGCTGACCGCGCCACCATAATGCCCCTCATTGTAGAGGGCGGCGAGCAGGCGCCTGTAATCACCCCGGGCCTTGGCGATAAGCCCGGCAGCGCCGGAGGCGGGATGACCCTGATCTGCCAGGAGAGCCGACGCATTGCGCAGTGCAGCCTCAATCGCGCCGCCTTCGCTTGAGGTGAAGGTGACGACATAAGGCTGCGGATCCACGATCACCGCGTCTTCATCGCGGTCCGCCTGATCCTCAAAAAACTTGAAACCAAAAATTCCGAACGCATAGGCAGGCGAAGGCGCAGCAGTTCCCACTGCCACTGCCAACACCATGCACAAGGCGCCAAAACTCAATACACGACGCGCGCTTTGCAGTTGTCTATCCCCGCCCATTTACGCTTCAACCAATACCGGGCTGATTGCGATAATTGCCGCACGGGCGGAAAGATTCCGTTAAGGGTCCACCCATCGCTTTGATTTCCCGTTGTGTTGGATCGGGATTTCGTGGCCAGTTTACGGCCAGCGCCGCGTGGGTGCCACCCTGACAGGCCAGATTTGGCCCATCAGTGGTGGAAAGTGGCCATTGGGCAACGTCTGGTCGCGCGCCAACGCCTCAGCCAAAGTCTGGTCAACTACCTGGCATCGAGCCAAACACGTTGCCATCGTCCCGCCAGGTCTTGTTTTGGCCCGCCAATCTCTGGAAAGGTTGGCGAGGCGCGACCTCGCAATCACGCCTGATTCAAACACCGACACCTACCAGGACCCAATATGTATCCCCTGCTTGATCCCAGCCGCTTCGTCGTATTCATCACTGGCGCAACGTCTGGCTTTGGCGCTGCTGCGGCAAGGCGCTACGTGGCTGCTGGCGGCAAAGTGATTGCCACAGGACGTCGAGAAGAGCGGCTGCTGGCACTGCAGGAAGAGCTAGGGGCCGACAATTGTCACGTCATCACTCTTGATGTCCGTGACCGTGTCGCACTCAAAAAGGCTATCGAGAGCATCCCAGCGCCATTCGATGCCATCAACATCGTCCTGGCCAATGCGGGTCTGGCGCTTGGTCTGCAGCCTGCCGCGGAAACGGACCTAGACGATTGGCAGACCATGATCGACACCAATGTGTCCGGCCTCGTCTATACGGTCCGCCTGCTCCTGCCCGGAATGATCGCCCGTGGTGGCGGCCATGTCGTCACGCTGGGCTCGGTAGCGGGGGATTTCGCTTATCCCGGGGCGTCCGTCTACGCAGCGACCAAAGCTTTCGTAAAACACTTCGCTCTCGCAATCCGGTCGGACCTGCAGGGCAAGAATGTGCGAGTCACCAATATCGAGCCGGGCCTTACTGAAACGGAATTCTCGCTTGTGCGCTTCAAGGGCGACGAGAGCAAAGCCGACAATGTCTATGCTGGAACAACGCCTATGAATGCGGAAGACATCGCAGAAAGCATCTTCTGGGCAACCTCTCTGCCGGCGCATGTAAACATCAATCGGATCCAGATGATGGCCACCACGCAGGCTATCGGACCCTTCGATATTTACCGCGACAAATAACCGTTCGCGCACCAAACGCTTGCGGCAGCCGATACTTTGCACATTAAGTGCAGCATGCTCAGGTTGCCGCTTCTATCGCCATTCATTATTGCCGCGGTCGCCGCTTTTGCCGCGACCGCGAGTGCACTCATCCTGTTCCTCGCGGCGAACACGCCATGGCTGGGCACTCGGCTGACGCAAGCGGACGAGATCGTCCTCATGGATGGGCGACCGTTTGGGCTCGAGCCGAGCCTTGTCCTCGATAGTCTGGCAGCGGACGGCTTGCCTAAAGTCGATATCGTTGGGCGAGACGTGCTCGCGGAGCCGGATAGCCTCTACACTTTCGCTGAACTCAATGCCTTCTATCAGCGTCAGGACCAGTTGTTCGGCCTGCTGTTACAACCTGAAGTCATTGCGAAAGTCCGCGACCAGACCGGGGCAGCTCATCACCTGACGATAAAACCCAGCGCCACGCCGCTCTGGGCATTGCCCGTCAGTTTCTGGGTGCAATTCTTCACCGGGTTGATCAGCATCATCATCGCTGGGTGGGTGTGGGCTCTTCGCCCAAACCAGCTTGCACCGACGTTGTTCGCGATCTCGGGCCTTGGCGTCCTGATGGTGACCCTGACATCGGCCTATTATGCCCATCGCGGGCTGGCACTCCCCAGCCAGACCTATCAACTCATGTTGTCGGTGAACCATCTGGGGATCTTCCTTTTTGGCGGCGGCTTGATCGGGATGTTCCTTATCTATCCCAGACAGTTGGTCGGCCTGCGCTGGCTCTACGCGATACCGGTCGTTTTTGGCGCCCTTTATCTGGGTGACACTTTCCAGTTGGTGCTGGAAGCAGAGCATTTCTACCTGATTACAATGCTCATCACCGTGACGATCCTGGGCCTGATCGTCGCGCAATGGTGGGCAACGCGAGCTTCTCCACCAGACCGTGCGGTGCTCGGGTGGCTGGGACTATCCGTTGCCATCTCGGTCTCATTATTCTGCTTCCTCTCGATCGCACCGACCGTGCTGGGGTTAAACAGCCCGCTTTCTCAGCATTATGCTGCCGGCGCGATCGTAATCATCTATGTCGGCCTGGCCTTGGGCCTCCGGCGATATCGCCTGTTTGAGCTGGGCGGCTGGGCCTACCGGATCCTCTACTACACCTTCGGCGCCTTCCTGCTCTTGGTGCTGGATGGACTGCTGATCACGGGCCTCAACATGGAGCTCGCTCCAGCCCTGGCCACCTCGCTCCTGCTGGTCGGTTTGGTCTATCTTCCGATGCGGGACTGGCTGTGGCACAAGATTTTCACGCGTAGCCGGATTGAGCAGCATGAACTGTTCTCGGAGGCGATGGATGTCGCCTTTGCCCCTACGCCTGATGAACGATCGCTGCGCTGGAGAGGCCTGCTACAGCGGCTTTTTGATCCGCTCGAAACAGAGGAAGTCGCTGAAGGTCCCCCCAGCCCGATGATTGAAGAGGAGGGTCAGGTTCTCGAGCTTCCTTCGGTCGTTGGCACCCCTGCGCTCAAACTTCGTTATCCCTTTGCAGGCACGGACCTGTTCCAGCCGGCCCAGCAAACCCTCGCAACCCAGCTTATCGCATTGACCGAACGGGCTGAGGAAAGTCGCGAGGCTTACATGCGCGGCGTGAGCGAGGAACGTCGGCGCATGGCGCGCGATCTCCACGATGATGTGGGCGCCCGCCTCCTCACCGGCCTCCACACGGCTGACGACCGGACACGACCGGTGATCCAGGCCGCTCTGGCCGACATCCGCTCTATCGTCTCGGGTCTCGCTGGCGATGAAGCTTCGTTGGAGCGTGTACTCGCCGAAATGCGCCACGAAACGGCACGACGCCTTGAGGCTGCGGGCATTGAGTTCGATTGTCCCGCGCCTGATGGCGACCTGCCGGATGTCAGACTGGACTATCGTATTCACAAGGCGATGACATCTACCGTTCGAGAGATCGTTTCGAACGCTATCCGTCATTCGGGTGCCACACGACTGACGGTTCTGCCGGAACTCTCGGATAGAGGTTTGCTCATGCGGTTTGAGGACAACGGCAGAGGTATTCCTGATGCAGCTATGAGCGGCAACGGGGACGGGTTTGGCCTCCGCAGTCTTCGTCAGCGCATTATAGACTTGGGCGGGACGATCCACTTCGAAACCGACAAGGGCACAGTGATTACAATCACGCTGCCACTGAGGCTCTCGGCCCGCCCCCCGGAACCGGGGGTGCCATCGACCGCGGCGAGGCTAGACTCTGCTCTATGAACGATATTTCTGCTCCAGAAGCGGCGCGCCGATGCCTGCTTATTGAAGACCAGCCATCCACCAGGGAGTGGATGATCAGTGTTCTGCGCAAAGCGTTTTCCAACCTTGAGATCGAAACTGTTGGCACGCTCAAGGCAGGTCTCAGCTTCCTCACTGAACGCGGAGAAGGGCTTTGGCTCGCGATCATAGATCTGGGCTTGCCCGACGGTTCCGGCATTGAAATCGTCAAGCGCCTGAGAAGCGAATTTCCCGATGTCATCCCGATCGTTGCCACTATCTATGACGATGACGCGCACCTCTTCGAAGCGATATCGTTTGGCGCTCGGGGATATGTGCTAAAGGACGAGGAAGCCGATCTGCTCGTAAGCTATCTGCAGAGGATTGAGCGGGGTGAGCCACCGCTTTCGCCCTCCATCGCCTTGCGAATTCTCTCTCATTTCCAGGCACCCGCCAAGCAACCGGATGATGAAGCAGGCTTGAGTCCCCGTGAGACGGAAGTCCTTACGCTGCTCGCGCGCGGGCTGACTGTCGCGGAGGCCGCGAAACGCCTGGGCCTGCAACCGCAAACGGTCGCTTCCTATGTGAAGGTGATCTACCAGAAACTCTGTGTTTCAAGCCGCGCAGAAGCTACCCGCGAAGCTATCCGCCGAGGCCTTGCCTGACGGTCGCTCTGATCGATTGTGATTTTTCATAGTCGTAGGAATGCCGCCGTCTCAGGATCGACGGGAATCCCCTCACGCCGGCGACGACCCATCTCCTCCCACTCCCTGTCACCCGGCGCCATCACGCGGCCGCCTTCGCGCGATGGGGAACTGCGCAAGCTCGCCAGATAAGCGGCAATGGCTGTGGCAAAGGCCTCTCTCCCGACGTATTTTTCGGGATCAATGACGAGGACGAAGTGCCCCATATTGCGCGGCGTCGAGATGTCACTCGTGCCGTACATCGGGATGAAATCGGGATCGAGGGTGGTTCCAGTCAGAAGCGCGGAAAACAAGGTCGCCACGCCCGCCAACGCAGCCCCTTTGAACCCGAAGTCGGCGCCGCCTAGTGGCAGCAGCATATCGGCAGCGTGCGGGTCTGAGGTTGGCTCACCATCGGGCGTAGCGGCAACGCCATCGGGAAGCGGCTTATCCAACGATCTGTGCAGCAAGACCCGATTGAGGGGGATCGAACTGGTTGCCATGTCGAGTAGCCAGGGTCGCGAGCCTGGTACGGGCGCTGCAAAGGCCAGCGGATTGGTGCCGTGGAATTTTTGCGCGCCGTCATAGAGCGCCACCATTGAGTCCGTATTGGTTGTGACAAAGGTGACAAAACCCGCTTCCGCGCCCGCCACGGCATAAGCGCCAGCCGCCCCGAGATGGGACGAACGCCTGACGCCCACAGCGCCCACTCCGGCTTTTTGCGCGAGCTCCATGCCCACCTCGACGGCCCTATAGGCGGCGAGATGCCCCATGCCATCATCTCCGTCGACCATGGCGCTGCCCGCAGCGCGGTGATCGACGCTGATCTGAGGGGATTTATTAAGCCTGCCGCCGGCCAGCATCCGACAATAATGCCCAGTCAGGCGGACGCCATGGCTATCAATGCCTACAAGAGAAGCATGCATCATCGCGCGGATCGCTGCTTGCCGCGAGGCCTCACTGGTCCCTGCTTCGGCCAGCCGCGTGTCCACATGCTCACGAAGGCGAGCCTCGTCAAACCGCTGCGTCCCCCTCTCCATCACTGGCCTCCTCCATAAGCAAATGCCGCATTCGCCATAGAGGGCCTTAGAGAAGACCGGCGCAACCCCGTCGGGCAAAACAGCACGCTTTGTCTGGCACTCTGCGGTCGAAACCTATATTGGCTCAGATGAAATCTAGGAGTTGTCCATGATCATCGAACCCAAGATCCGCGGCTTCATCTGCACCACTGCTCACCCGACGGGCTGCGCAACCAATGTTCAGCGGCAGATCGACCATGTCGTGATCAAGGGCGCCATTCCGTCCGATCGCAAGCGCGTTCTCGTTCTCGGCTGCTCGACGGGCTATGGCCTCGCCTCCCGCGTCGTCACCACCTTTGGCTCTGACGCCGACACCGTTGGCGTTTCGTTCGAGCGCGAGCCGGGGGAAACCAAGCCCGCGTCGGCTGGCTGGTACAATAACCGTGCCTTCGAAAATCGCGCCCGTGCGGCCGGCCGCAAGGCCGTGACGATTGAAGGCGACGCTTTCTCGGATGCGGTCAAGGCACATACCATCGAAGCCATCAAGGCCAATCTCGGTCAGGTGGACCTCGTCGTCTATTCGCTGGCTTCGCCCGTGCGTACCGACCCGAAGGATGGCGTGACCTACCGTTCGGCCATCAAGCCCTACGGCCAGCAGGTCACCTCCAAGACGCTCAACACTGGCACCGGTGAAGTCTCCGAAATCACTGTAGAACCGGCGACCGAAGAAGAAGCTCAGGCGACCGTCAAGGTGATGGGCGGCGAGGATTGGGAACTCTGGATCGAGGCGCTGTCCAACGCTGGCGTGCTGGCCGACAATTTCCTCACCCTCAACTACACTTATCTTGGCTCCGAGCTGACCTGGCCCATCTACCATAAGGGTACGCTGGGCAAGGCCAAGGCTGACCTCGACCGCGCCGCCAAGGCGATCCGCGCTGCGCATGGTGAATGCTCAGCGAATGTGGTGGCCCTCAAGGCCGTCGTCACTCAGGCCAGCTCGGCCATTCCGGTTGTGCCGCTCTATGGCACGCTGCTGATCAAGGTAGAGGACGAGATGGGGCTGGGCGAAGGACCGATCCACCAGATCGACCGCCTGTTCCGCGAAAAGCTCCAGGGTAATGTCGCCGTTGACGAAGAAAACCGCATCCGCGTCGACGACTGGGAACTCTCCGAGCCCATGCAGAAGGAACTGGCTCGTCGTTGGGAACTGCTCTCCACCGAGACACTGGCCGATCTCGCCGACCTGCCCAAGTATCGCGAAGAGTTCCTGAAACTCTTTGGCTTCGCCGTTGGCGGGGTCGACTATTCCAAGGATGTCGATCCGCGCGTGGTCGAATAGGATTTCAGGGGCGCCTCGGCGCCCCTTCTCATTTAGGCGGATAGGCGTGTTCGCCGCCCTGCCAATCGCGCACAGTGAAATACCCATCGGTGCCGTTGAGAGAGGCCACCCGAATGTCGGCTTTGCCGTAGCCGCCCGGAATGTCGAGCACATATGTCGGCTGGCAAAGCCCGGAAATTCGTCCCCGCAGCGCCGCTACCAATGCCTGCCCCTCCTCAATGCTCACCCGGAAATGGCTCGTGCCGGGTGCGAGATCGGGGTGATGCAGGTAGTAGGGTCGGATGCGGTTCTCGACGAAGCCGCGCATGAGTGCCGCGAGCGTTTCGACATTGTCATTGACGCCCTTGAGCAGCACCGTCTGGCTGATCAGCATGACACCGCCGTCGATGAGCCGGTCAAAGGCGTCTCTTGCTGCGCCCGTAAGCTCTCGGGGGTGATTGGCGTGAACGGCGAGATAGGTGGTCTTGCCGCTGGCTTTCAGCGCTTCGACCATGGCCGCGTCGATCCGCTCCGGCTCAACCACCGGCACGCGGGTATGGAAGCGGACGACTTTGACATGGTCGATAGAAGCTAGCCGCTCCATGAGGTCGCGCAGGCGTCGCGGCGAGAGGACGAGCGGATCGCCACCGGTGAGGATGACTTCCCAGATCTCAGCATGTTCGGCGATATAGCCGACGGCAGCGTCGAGCTCGGCTGATGTCAGCGTGCCGAGCCCCTGCGGTCCCACCATCTCGCGCCGGAAGCAGAACCGGCAATAGACCGGGCAGACATGCACGGCCTTGAGCAGCACACGGTCGGGATAGCGGTGAACGATGCCTTCCACCGGCGAATGGGTGAGATCGCCGATAGGATCGGCGCGCTCGTCTAGCGTCGTCGCCAGTTCGGCGGCAGAGGGGACATATTGGCGTGCAATAGGATCGTTCTGATCGTTGGGATCGATCAGGGACAGGACGGCGGTGGTCAGCGAGATGGCGTATCTTTCTGCCACTTCCTCAAGGCCGGTTGCATCCGCGACGAGACCAGCATCAACGAGGCCCGCGATGGACTTGATGGCACTCATTCTGCCACCGGTGCCCAAAGAATCGCCTCAAGCCGTTGTGCCCCCGTCGCCAGCATCACCAAGCGGTCAAAGCCCAGTGCGACACCGCTTGCGTCCGGCATGAAATCCAGCGCCGCGAGGAAGTCTTCGTCTATCGGATAGCGCTCACCATAAAGGCGCGCCTTTTCCTCCATTTCCGCCTCGAAGCGTCGCCGCTGCTCGGCGGCATCGGTCAGTTCGCCAAAACCATTGGCGAGCTCGACGCCGCAGGCATAGACCTCGAACCGTTCCGACACACGGCGATCATCTGGTACGCGACGCGCTAGAGCGGCCTCGCAGGCTGGATAGCGATCAAGCACTGTGACGCGGCCATTGCCGAGATTGGGTTCAACCCGATCCATCAGAATGAGCGAGAAGAGATAACTCCAACTGCGGTCCTCCGGCACCGACATCCCTTGCGCGAGCATCTGATCTGCAAGCATCTCGCCGTCGGGAACACCTTCCTCATTCATTGTCGCTAGCAGGTCGATATCCGCAAACTGGCGGAAGGCGTCAGCAACGCTGACGCGCTCGGCCTCTGCGCGCGGATCACAGGTCCGGCGTCGGAATTCGAACTGTTTGATACCCGTGGTTTCAGCCGCAAGGCGGATAATGGCGAGTGTGTCGGCGATGATCGCGTCATAGGGTTCACCCGCGCGATACCATTCGAGCATGGTGAACTCCGGGTGATGCAGCGCGGATCGTTCGCGATTGCGCCAGACGTGCTGAAGACTGGCGATACGCTCTTCGCCTGCGGCCAGCAGCTTTTTCATCGTGAATTCGGGCGAGGTATGAAAGTACATTGCCTGCCCTGCCCCATCGTTGCCAATCATGGTGGTGGCAAAGGCGTGCAGGTGTGTCTCGTTGCCCGGCGAGCGCTGGAGGCCCGGCGGGTCGACCACGAGGAAGTCCCGCTCGGCCATCCAGAGACGAATTGCTGCGTCGATCCGGGCACGTGCGAGCAGTCCCTGCCGTAGGTCCGCATGGCGCTCAGGGTGCCACCAAGGCGTCGATCCGGTCATTTCTGGCGTGCTCATGGGCGGTTTCTTTAGGGACCGGTCTGGCGAAAAGGCGAGGAATGCTGTATCGGGCGCTCCACAACGGATTTTATCGGCGCCCGGACGGCACTGCCTCTAGACCGCGCCTGTGATTGGAACAAGGAAGAATTATGGTCAAGGTCATCGCCTCGTCCCTGCGCAAAGGCAATGTCGTCGAACAGGACGGCAACCTGCACGTTATCCTCACCGCTGAAAACGTTCACCCGGGCAAGGGCAACTCGGTGACCAACGTCACCATGCGCCGCATCTCCGATGGCGTGAAGGTCATCGGCCGCTGGCGTACCGTGGAAATGGTCGAAAAGGCCGATGTTGATGATCGTGAATACGATTACCTCTACTCGGACGGCGAAGGCCACCATTTCATGGAGCCGGAAAGCTACGAGCAGATCACCGTTTCCGATGACATCATTGGCGACCAGAAGGCCTACCTCACCGATGGCATGAAGGTTCACCTGATGACGCATGAAGGCATTGCGCTCTCGATGGAACTGCCGCAGCGTATGACCTTCGAAATCGTCGAAACCGAACCGGTCGTGAAGGGCCAGACAGCTTCCTCGTCCTACAAGCCAGCTGTTCTCAACAATGGCCTGCGCGTCATGGTCCCCCCGCACATCGACGCTGGCACCCGCATTGTCATCCTGACGGAAGACAATTCCTACGTAGAACGCGCCAAGGACTGATCTCAGAGTCAATTTTTGCAATACCAAAAAGTAACGGGCCCTCGCGGGCCCGTTTTCGTTGTCAGTCCTCGTCCAGCGCGCGACCGGCATCTTGCCAGAATTTCTCTGCTCGTCCGGCTGGCGCACCTTCCGCCAGCCACCGATCATAGGCCATTTCGCGCTGCAATGCCTCTTTGGCTCTAAGCCAATATTCATTGGCGCGGCCCTCCGGGCGACCATCTTGCTCCCAGAAGAAATAGGCGGTCTGGCGCAACCGCTCGGCAATGGCCTTGTTTTTCTGCATGGCGCACCGACCGATTGATGAAGGGATCAGGCAGCCTTGAGATTGACGGAAGCCTCAGCCAGCGAGCTGAGTTTTTCGTCGGTTGCCTTCTCTTCATCCAGCGTTGCAAGGAAGAGATTTAGCGCCTCCTTGTGACCCAGCTGCTTTGCCCAGGTCGCCAGGGTGCCGTAACGAGCGATCTCGTAATGCTCGACGGCCTGCGCTGCTGACACGAGACCGGCATCAAGAGCCTGGGTGCCCTTGTACTCCTCCATGATCTCCTTGCCTTCCTCGATGATCCCAAGGATGGCGTCGCACGTCTTGCCGCGTGGCGCCTTGCCGAGTAGCTCGAACACCTGTTCCAGACGCTCGATCTGGGCTTCAGTTTCCGCAGCATGCTGTTCAAAGCCCGCCTTCAAATCCGGCAATACTGCCGCCTTGGCCATTTTTGGCAGAGCTTTGAGGATCAGCTTTTCAGCGTAATAGATATCCTTGAGCGTATCGAGGAAAAGGTCGTCCAGTTGCTTTTCAGCCATTTGTCTCGCTCCATGAATGGTGTGACGCTGGCCTAGCAACGATAAGGGGGCGACGAAGTTCCGCGTCTAACCGATGGGTCCGACGGGAGCCTAGAAGAAGCGTTCTGTAAGCCAACGCATCTGCTCGCGTTCCTGAAATGGACCGCCACCTTCGTGGTTGTTGAACTCGTACTCGATGATGGTCTTGTCCGCTCCCGCAAAGGCTCTATAGGCCCCATAGACTGTAGATGGCGGGCAGATATCGTCCATCATCGCCACTGAGAATAGAGCTGCCGCCTTGCTGTGGCGCGCAAAGGAGACGCCATCAAAAAAGCTCAGCGTCTCGAAGACAGCTTCTTTCTTCTCACGATGCTGGGCAAGAAAGCGCACGATCTCGAGATATGGGTCGCGCCCGGCGACCCGCACCGCCCGCGGGAAGTCGCAGAGGAACGGCACGTCGGGCATCACAGCCTTGATGCGATGATCAATGCCCGCCACTGCCAGCGAAATACCGCCGCCCTGACTACCCCCGCAGACAGCGACACGCTCCGGATCGACGAATTCCTGACCAATCAGCGCATCGACGGCACGGACACCATCGGTGAAGACGCGGCGGTAGTAGTAGTCGTTCTTGTCCAACACGCCCTTCGTCATCACACCAGGAATTTGCCCCGTGCTGCCAACTGGATCAGGGGTCGCACCCGTGCTCCAGACACTGCCCTGCCCTCGAGTATCCATGCGGAAATAGGCATATCCCGACGCGGCCCAGTGCAACCCTTCATGTGGGAAGCCGCGCCCGCCGCCATAGCCGACATACTGTACAACAAGCGGCAATCGGCCTTCACGATGCGTCGGCATCACAAGCCAGCCTTTGACCGGATGACCGCCGAACCCGGGGAATGTGACGTCGAATGCCTCGACCAGCGTCAGGGTCGTATCCGCCGGCTTAATGGAAACCTCTCCCCCCACCGCGCGCGCTTCGGCGATAGTCGCCTCCCAGAAGGCGGTGAAATCGGGTGGGGGAACAACCGCGCTTTCGTACGCATCGATGGCTGGATGGGTCAGATCGGGAAATGGCATCGTTTCGGCCTCCTGAATTCTCCCCAATTTGCACCCGCACGACAGGAAGAGGCCATCATTCCGGCCGTTTTGCACAGGTCTTAGATGGGGTTGATTTCCCGATGAAACTGGAGTGCGGCGCGGGCTGGCCAGAACGCCTTGTCAGAAGGCAGGTGCAAGCGCGGCCCAACCTCGCCGGTCTGAACCACAACAGGGCAGTAATCGTCATTGATGACCACCAGGCCCCGATAGAGAAGTCTGGCCGCAGCATGCTCAACGACGATAGCGTTGTGAAATGACAGCAGCCCGCCAACGCCCAAAGGCTCGAATAGAAAGACTTCCAGAGCTGGATCGAGAAGATCGTCCCCGGGTGGAAATCGCCTGGCGGCAATCGCGCAACGCCAGTCATAAAGCTCAAACATCAGGCGCGTGAAGGCAGCAGCATCATCATCCAGCTGGAATCCACTCTGGAAACCCTCGCCAAAGCCTTGATCGTCCCCCATTGGGGGAGGTTCGTACGTAGAAGTCCCGCGGTCAAGCTGGCGCTAGAAGATCTGGCCGCGATCCAGACCCCGGCAAGCTTCCATTAGGGCCACCGACTTTTCTGGATAGCCGCCCTCTAGCGCTGACGTGAGCTGGTTATAGAGCTCGGCCGAACGGCGCCTGTACTCGGCCCCTTCCAGACTGGCATCGCGCGTGAGAGCCAGGGCCAAAGTCAATTCCTCAACCCCAAGGACGGATCGCAGCAGCATGTCCTGTCCCGCATCGGCAATGACCATGTGAACTTCGAGGCAGGCCAGACCGAACTGCTCCAGACTGTCGCCGGCATTTCCCATCTGGTGGCACCAATATTTGAGCAGACGGACATGCTCGGCTGTTCTGCTGAGCGCGGCCTGCTCCACCAGGGGCGGCTCCATGAGTGCGCGCACACGGAAGAGGCTTTCATAAAATGCCGGATCCGGCGGTGCCTCGAAATGCCAGGCCAGCAGCTGCGGATCAAAGAAGTTCCAGCGATTTCGCGGTGATACCCTTGTGCCGACCTTGGGTCTGGCTTCCACCAGGCCCTTCGCTTCGAGTGTCTTGAGCGCCTCCCGGAGCACCGTGCGGGAAACGCCATACTGCTCCATCATCACCGTATCGCTGGCGAGAACAGAGCCGATGGGAAACCGACCCGAAACGATGGCCGTGCCGATCTCATTGATAACAAAGTTATGGAAATTGCGCGCGGCACGCCGTCCGGACAGTGTGCGGATAAGACTGCCGGTTTCGATCATCTACGCCCTTCTCAAGCGATGTCGGCGCCCACGCGCCGAACCCGCTTCCGCAATCCTTTACGATGACTTCTCGCCCGGTGTCGAGGCGGCGAAAATCAGCCTTTGCAACACGATAAACAGGAACAGTAGTGCCCCAATGACGATCTTTGTCCACCAGCTGGAGAGCGAGCCATCGAAGATGATGTAGGTCTGAACGAGACCCAGCAGCATGACGCCGATGAACGTGCCGAGGACAAATCCATAGCCACCTGTCAGCAGCGTTCCGCCAATGACCACAGCGCTGATGGCGTCGAGTTCTACGCCCACTGCCGCGAGTGGGTAACCCGCAGACGTGTAGAGCGAGAACACGATGCCCGATAAGGCGGCGAGCATTGAGGACAGCATGTAGACGCCGATCGTCGTGCGCGCGACGGGCACGCCCATCAAAGACGCGGACGTCGGATTACCGCCCAATGCGTAGACGTAGGATCCGAACTTGGTTCGGTGGGCAACGAGCGCGCCGATGATGAACACGGCGACCATCAGAAGGCCGATAAAGCTGAGACGCCCACCTCCGGGTAACCGGATCATCATCTCAGAGATCCACTTGTAGAACTCGTGGTTTACCGGCACTGAATCCTGCGTGATGACCGAGGCCCCGCCTCTGGCCAAGAACATGCCCGCCAGCGTGACAATGAAAGCCGGCACCTGCAGGTAGTGGATGGCCATGCCCATTGCGCCACCAAAAAGGGCTGCGATGGCCAAAGCCATGGCGAAGGCAGTCAGCGGATGCCAGCCAGCCCAACTGATCAGGACCGCGATAAGGACGCCGGTAAAGCCGATGACCGCCCCGACGGAGAGATCAATACCGCCAGAAAGGATGACAAAGGTCATGCCAACGGCAGTTATCCCAAGGAAGGCATTGTCCGTAAGAAAGTTCCCCAGGACGCGCGTCGAGAACATCGAGGGGAATTGCATGACGGCGAGCGCATAGGCGATTGCAAAGATGATCGCGGTGGCGACCAGCGGACGAAGCGAACGGCTCATTTGCTGCCCTCCCGGGTCATCAGGCGTGTCGGAACAAGCCGCGAAGCCATGGGCGATTGAATGATGAGCACCAGGAAAATGAGCGCCGCCTTGACGATGAGGTTGAACTCGGGCGGAAAGCCGGAGACCAGAATCCCGGTGTTCATCGCCTGAATGATGATGGCGCCGACCACTGCCAGAGGTACTGAGAAGCGACCGCCAAGGAGTGAGGTTCCGCCAATCACCACGGCGAGGATGGCGTCGAGCTCAAGCCACAAACCGGCATTATTTGCGTCGGCCCCGCGAATGTCCCCGGCAACGATGATGCCGGCGATCGCGGCGCAGAGACCCGAAAGCCCATAGACTAGGAAAAGCAACATGCGGCTCCTGATGCCCGCCAGGCTTGCAGCGGCGCGATTTACGCCGACCGCCTCGATGAAAAGCCCGAGTGCCGTCCGACGCACAAGCAAGGTCACCAATATGAGAAGGCAGATAGCGATGACGGCTGCCATCGGCAGACCGAGAAACGAGCCGGTGCCGATAAAGATAAGCAAGGGATCATTGAAGGTGACGATGAAGCCTTCAGTGATGAGCTGCGCAATTCCGCGCCCGGCAACCATCAGAACCAGGGTGGCAACGATGGGCTGGATATCGAGGACAGCGACGAGGAACCCGTTCCAAAGGCCGCAGAGCAGACCGACCGTGAGGGCCGCAGCCACCGCGACAGGCGCAGGATAACCGGCCACCACCATTGTCGCAGCGACTGCACCCGCCATTGCCATGACAGCGCCGACCGAAAGGTCGACACCCTTGGTCGCAATGACCCCAACCATGCCGATCGCCAGAATGGCCACCGGTGCCCCACGGTTGAGCACGTCGATCACGCTGCCGAACAGCCGCCCGTCCTGCCAGGTGATGCGGAAGAAGTTAGGGAACAAGAGCCAGTTGATGAGAAGAACACCAACCAGGGCGATCACCTGTGGGCTGGCGAGCGCCGAAAGAAAACGCCGCATCATGCCGCCGGCTCCCGATGGTTGGCGATTGCCTGGACGATAACGCCGGGATTGATATTCTCGCCGTTGAGTTCGGCCACCATTTCCCGATCACGCATGACCACGATGCGGGAGGAATAGGCGACTACTTCGTCGAGCTCTGAAGAGATGACGACCAGAGCAAGCCCCTCGTCTCGAAGCCGGTTGATGGTCCGGACGATTTCAGCATGGGCGCCGACGTCAATGCCGCGGGTGGGCTCGTCGAGAATGAGGAAGTCTGGATCAGTGGCGAGCCAGCGCGAGAGGATGGCCTTTTGCTGATTGCCGCCGGAGAGAAGCTTGATGGGCATGTCGAGCGAGGCCGCGCGGATATCCATGGCCTCCCCGAACTTGCCCGCAATTTCCATCTGCTCATCGCGATTGAGCGCGCTGAACCAGCCAAGCTTTCCCTGCAGCGCGATGACGATGTTCTCGCGCACGGACAGGTCACCGAAAATGCCCTCGGCCTTGCGGTCTTCAGGGCAGAAACCAAAACCATGCGCAATCGCGTCGGTGGGTCTGGCTATGCTGGCTGGCTTGCCTGCTACGGTGACGCTGCCTTCGTCAGCAGCATCCGCACCGAACATGATCCGCGCCATCTCCGTCCGGCCAGAGCCAAGAAGGCCTGCAACGCCGACCACCTCGCCCTTATGGATTGAAATGTTGAACGGATGAACGCTGCGCTTGCGGCCATAATTCTTGAATTCGACCAGCACATCGCCAAGGGGCCGTGCGTCCTCGACGGCGGTGGCGCCGGAGAATGCAACGTCTTTGCCGAGCATGAGACGAACGACGTCCGTGCGGGTCATGTCGTCGAGTGCGCGGGTTTCAATCAGCTTGCCGTTCCGCAGGATGGTAACGCGGTCCGCAACAGCAAAAACCTGATCAAGAAAATGGGTGATGAAGACAATCGCGAGCCCCTGGCTTTTCAGGTCGCGGATGATTTCGAACAGGCGCTCAACTTCATTGCGATCGAGACTTGCCGTTGGCTCGTCGAGGATCAGCACCTTCCCGGAAAGTTCGACTGCTCTGGCAATGGCCACAATCTGCTGAACGGCAACGGAATGCGCCCCCAATTCGCTGGCCGGGTCGATGTCGAGGCCATAGCGTTTCAGGATGACCCGTGAGTCCTGCTCCATCTTGCGGCGATGAACGAGCCCAAACCGCGTCGGCTGATGGCCGAGGAAAAGGTTCTCTGCGACAGAGCGGTTCGGCAGGAGGTTGACCTCCTGATAGACCGTGCCGATGCCGTATTTCTGCGCTTGCTGGGGATTTTCAAGCGTGACAGGAACGCCTTCCGCAACCACCTGTCCCAATGTCGGCTGATAGGCGCCGGTGAGAATTTTGATCAGCGTGGACTTGCCGGCGCCGTTCTCACCCAAAAGGGCATGAACTTCGCCCGGCCTCAGGCCAAAATCGACATTGTCGAGCGCGACATGCAGGCCAAAGACTTTGGTGATCCCGCGCGCTTCAAGCGCATAGCCAGCCTCTGCCATTGCTCTCCCCCCTCACCGGGCAGTCTATTCTCCGAACCGACGAAGTCACCCCGGCTTATCGCCGGGATGACAACTTTTGGTCCGCCAGTTTTCGTCTTAGTAGCCGAGGCCCTTGCGGCGTTCATATTCACCGGCCGGATCATCCTCAGCCGTATAAAGCTTGGACTCGGTGATGATGAACTTCTCCGGCTCGGTGCCATTGGCCCAATATGCGCCCAGAGCATCGAAGGCCGGGCCAGCCATATTCGGCGTGAGCTCGACAGTAGCGTTTGCTTCGCCAGCAGCGATAGCGGTGAAGATATCAGGCACTGCGTCGATGGAGACGACGAGGATATCGGTGCCCGGCTTCAGGCCTGCATCCTTGATAGCCTGGATGGCGCCCACGGCCATGTCGTCATTGTGCGCGTAAACGGCACAGATGTCGGCACCGCCGTTTTCAGCCTTGATGAACCCTTCCATCACTTCCTTGCCCTTCGAGCGGGTGAAGTCACCGGTCTGGCTGCGGATGATGGAGATGTTGTCGTGGCCTGCAATGGCCTCTTCAAAGCCCTGCTTGCGGCTGATGGCAGGGCTGGAACCGACAGTACCCTGCAGTTCGACGACCTTGCACTCTTCCGTGCCTACAGTGTTGACGAGCCATTCACCGGCAACGCGGCCTTCGAGAACTTGGTCCGACATCACGGCGGTCATATAGAGGTCTTCGGATGCGTCGACGCCGCGATCGAGCAGCACGACAGGAATTTCGGCTTCCTTGGCTTCGGCCAGAACTTCGTCCCAGCCGGTAGCGACCACAGGGGCGACGAGGATGGCATCAACGCCCTGGGCGATGAAACCGCGAATGGCCTTGATCTGGTTTTCCTGCTTCTGCTGGGCGTCGGCGAACTTGAGATCAACGCCGCGGGCTTCAGCTTCCTGACGGGTGACCGAAGTCTCGGCAGCGCGCCAGCCGGATTCCGAACCGATCTGCGAGAACCCGATGACCTTGCCAGAAATGTCCTGGGCAAAGGCAGCGGTAGACAAGGCAGTAGCGAGGCCTGCCGCCAGGGCAAGCTTGGTAACGATGCTCACGATGAAGTCCTCCCAAAAGCCGCCGGGCGTTTTCGCCTCCGACGGTACGAGGACGCTACTAAAAGTACTATTATATGTAAAGTGGGTTTGATTTGTCGCGTGGGTCCAACGGAACACAGAGGAAATGGCGTTCTGGATCAAACACTTATGACTTTACTTGTGCCGACACGCCTTAGGATTTTTGAAACGATTTCATTTAATACCCAGCGAGATTGATCGACAATAAGACGCGGTGTTCATCGGCACGAACACAAAAAGAGCACCGCCTAGTAGCAAGCGGTGCTCTCCAAAATCGGTGCGACAAAAGTCAGGCAGAAACTGTTTCGCGGAAGTGCGCCAGAACCTTTTCCGCATCAACGGCGGTGCAGATCGTCTGGTGTGGGCGACCGTTCCAGGCCGGATCACCGCCCTTGCGCGTTTCGGGCATCTGGGCCGTCTGGCCAACAGCGAGGCCGTCGCGGATGGTAACGATCGGGCCCTTGCGGGTTTCGAACCATTCCGGGAACAGCGCATAGGTGACGGCAAGGAGGTCGTGGCCGACCACGCCCGGGAAACCCATGACATTGTTATAGAAGTTGGCATAGTGCTCGCACATCTGGCGGAGCAGTTCGCCATTTTCGCCTACATCGCGCGCCAGAGCGGCGAGGTAGTCCTTGTCGAGAAGGATATCGTGCGTCACGTCGAGGCCGACCGCAACGACTGGCCATTCCGCCGCGAACATTTCGTCCGCAGCAACCGGATCGCCATGGATGTTCGCCTCGGCAAGCGGGGTAACGTTGCCGCTGCGGCCCTTATAGCCAAAGGCACCACCCATGATGATGACCTGCTTGACCTTCTTGGCGATGGAAGGATCCTGACGCAGCGCCAGGCCCAGATTGGTCATGCGCCCGACGGCGATAATGGTGACTTCGCCCGGATGCGCATTGACGGTGTCGATGATGAACTGGTGAGCGGTACCCGCCAGCAGGCCGCTTTCGTCAACAGCCGGAATATCGATTTCGCCCAGACCGTTGATGCCATGGACGATGGCCGGCTCTTCCTTGTGCACACCATCGAGCGTTTCGCCAGCGCCATGGATAACGGGCGCAGCAATGCCGAATTTTTCGCGAAGGAACAGCGCATTGCGCGTCGTCGTGTCGATGCTGGCATTACCAACTACGGTGGTGATGCCGAGCAGTTCGATCTGGGGCAGCTTGCTCAGATAGAGCAACGCCATTGCGTCATCGATGCCTGGATCGGTGTCGAATATAACCTTCATGGGAATGCCCTATCGCTGTGGTCAGATTGTCATTCGCAGATTTTGACCAAACGGTCAAAGGTCGCGCGGAACCTTCGGTGCGTGTAAGGCGTGTTGCGTGCACCTTGCAAGCATGCTCGGCAGACCCATATTTTAGTTACAAATCGTAACTGAGGTACAAAACGTGACTGACTACGGACACGACCTGATCTTCGGCACGTTCTCGACACCCGCCGCTCAGCAGCATGACGCCGTGATCGCGCTTGCGCAGCATGCCGAGCAGGTTGGCCTCGACATGGTGACCATCCAGGACCATCCATACAATCCCGGCTTCCTTGATGCCTACACCCTCCTCACCTGGATCGCTGCGAGCACAAGCAAGCTTCGCGTATCGGCGAATGTGACGAACCTGCCGCTGCGGTTTGCGCCGGTGCTGGCCAAAATGGCAGCGAGCATCGACATTCTTTCAGGTGGACGTTTTGAGATGGGGCTTGGGGCTGGTGGCTTTGCCGAGGCCATCAAGTCCATGGGCGGCCCGAGCCTGACAACCGGTGAAAGCATTGAAGCGGCTAGCGAAGCCATGGATCTTATGCGCGGCATCTGGAGGGGCGACGGCCAGATGTTCAAGCTGCACGGCAAGCACTACGACGTGCCCGGCGTCCGCTCCGGCCCGCAACCCGCTCATGACATCGGAATATGGTTGGGCGCCTATAAGCCACGCATCCTCCGGTTGACCGGCACGAAGGCAGATGGCTGGCTGCCTAGCCTCGGCTATCTCAAGCTGGAGGACGTGGCGGAATCGCACCGGATTATCGACGAGGCCGCACTGACTGCTGGCCGTGACCCGCGAGAAATCCGCCGCCTGCTCAACATTTCCAGCCTGGCTCTTTCGGACACCAATGAAGGCTTCTTGAAGGGCCCTCGCGAGCAGCTGATCAATCAATTGCAGGAGCTCATCTTCGAGTATGGCTTTAGCGGCTTCTTCATCAGCGGTGATGACCCGACCATCATGGAAGTGGTGGGGAAGGATATCGCACCGGCAGTTCGTAAGGCAGTGAGCAAGGCCCGTACCGTCAGTGGGACGGTACCCGCGCCGAGCGCAGCAGATCGGCAGCGACAGGCAGCTCGCCTGCCCGACATAAACTATGAGGCCATCCCAGACGACCTCAAGGCAAGCGCCGTCGAGCCCGGGGACCGCGACTATGACAATGTCCGTCATTCCTACATTTATGCAGGCAGCCCCGGCCTTGTCCTGATGCCGCGCTCAGCAAATAAAGTCTCGGAAGCCGTGCTTTATGCGCGAGCCCAGAACAAGCCGATCGCCGTGCGCAGCGGTGGGCATGGGATTGCAGGGCATTCGACCAATGATGGTGGGATCGTCATTGATCTGCGGCACCTCAATCGCATTGAAGTCCTGGACCGAACAAAAAATCTGGTGCGCATTGAAGCTGGTGCACGCTGGGGCCAAGTTGCCGAAGAACTTGAGAAGTGCAAGCTGGCGCTTAGCTCGGGTGATTATGGCGGCGTCGGCGTTGGCGGCCTCGCAACAACGGGCGGCTTGGGTTATTTCGCCCGCAAATACGGCCTGACCATCGACCGCATTCGCGCAGCAGAAATAGTTCTGGTGGACGGTAACATCGTGCGCGCTGATGCGGACACCAATCCCGATCTTTTTTGGGCGATCCGTGGCGCCGGCGCAAACTTTGGCGTCGTCACCTCCTTTGAGTTTGAGGCATACGAGATCGGCAATGTGATCCGCGCCATCCAGGTGTTTGACCTCAGCGACGCGGAGACATTTCTGGTCAATTGGGGCCGGATCATCAAGGCAGCGCCCCGCGAGCTGACTAGCTTCCTTTCCGTGTTCTCGAGCCGCAAGGCGCCGATGGCACAAGCCATTTCCGTCTTCGCTGGCGATGACACCGAGGCCGCAACAAAGGCGCTGACACCGCTGCTCGACGCCGGTCCGGTCCTGCAGCAGCAGGCGCATATTGCCCCCTACCCTACGCTCGTGCCGTGGCAGGAAGGTCCGCATGGCGGCAGCACAATGGGCGTTAGCCATTCAGGATTGATCGAGCACATCACCCCAGAGATTGCCGGACACATCGCTTCGATCGTACGTTCCCGCAGCGCCGAAATGGTGCAGTTGAGGGCGGCCGGCGGTGCGGTCAACGACATGCCGGCAGACGCGACGGCCTATGCGCATCGGACACAGAATTTTTCACTACTCGCTGCGTCCTACGACAATCCGGCAGCACTCAACGCGCAGTGGGACCAGCTGAAGCCGCTGCTCAAGGGCATGTACGCGGCTTTTGAAACAGACATGTCGCCAGAAATCCTGCTGGCAGCCTATCCGGAGCCGACGCTGAGCCGTCTTCGTCAGCTCAAGGCGAAATATGATCCGGACAACGTCTTCAACACCAGTTTCAACATTCTTCCGGCTGCGGATAACGTGGTTGCCTGAGAGGATCGACAAAGACCGCTTGACGAATGTCGGTTTTTGACCAAACGATCAAATATTCGCAGTCCGGGAGGGGTCCATGCGCTTTGGCTTTAAGGCATCCGCCGAACAGTTCGGCCCCAACGAACTGCTGAAGTTCGCCGTCGAGGCAGAGGACGCCGGGTTCGACTCGGTGTTCGTATCGGACCATTTCCAACCGTGGAAGCACACGGATGGTCATGCGCCGTTTGCGCCGGGCTGGATGTCTGCCGTGCTGGCGCGCACCGAACGCGTCATTCTTGGCACCTCGGTGCTGACGCCCACCTTTCGCCTCCACCCCACAGTTGTGGCTCATGCCTTCGGTACAATGGGTGCCATGTTCCCCGGGCGCGTCATTCTGGGCGTGGGTACAGGCGAGAGCCTCAACGAAGTGCCGGCCACGGGCATGGAATGGCCGGAGCTGAAAGAGCGTTCAGCGCGGCTGCGCGAAGCCGTCAAACTCATCCGCCAGCTGTGGTCCGAAGACCGGGTGACCTTCGAGGGCGAGTATTACAAGACATCCAACGCAACGATCTATGACAAGCCGGCTGAGCCTGTGCCGATCTATATCGCTGCCGGTGGACCGTTGAATGCCAAATATGCCGGACGCGCGGGCGATGGGTTTATCTGCACCTCCGGCAAGGGCGCTGATCTATACACCAAGGAACTGCTGCCCAATGTCGAGATCGGACGCTCCGAGAGCGACCGGCAGGAAAAACGCTTCGAACGCATGATCGAAGTGAAGGTGTCATTCGACACGGACTATGATCGCGCGCTCAATGACACGCGCAACTGGGCAGCGCTCTCGCTTTCTGCTGAAGAAAAGCACTCCGTGCAGGACCCGGAGGAAATGGAACGCCTGGCCGAGGCTTTGCCCATTGAGCGAGTGGCCAAACGCTGGATCGTCTCTTCCGACCCGGATGAGCATGTGGCGGCGATCAAGACCTATATGGATTATGGCTTCGACCATCTGGTTTTCCACGCGCCAGGGACCGACCAACCGCGCTTCCTCAACCTCTATTCTCGCGAAATCCTGCCGCGCCTGCGCAAGATCACCGGCTAATTCTGGGAGCCTCGGACTATGACACCGCGCTTTTCTGTCTGGGGCATTACCGGCATTCCGGAAGTTGAGAAGGGCGACGACCTCGTTGCACTGATCGCTGAGGCAGCATTTGCGCAAGCGCAAGCTGAACCCGAATTCGCCTTGCAGAATGGCGACATTCTCGTGGTGACCTCCAAGATCGTCTCGAAGTCCGAAGGCATGCAAGTGCCGGCTGCGGAACGCGAGCGCGCCATTGCCGAGGACACCGTTCGTGTCGTTGCGGAACGCGTTCACCCCGGGGGGGTGTTCCGAATTGTCGAGACGCGTCAGGGCCTCGTCATGGCGGCTGCAGGGATTGACATGTCGAACGTCCCAGAGGGAACTGCGCTGCGGCTGCCACTCGATCCGGACGCTTCTGCTCGGGCGCTTTGCGCAGGTCTGCGGGAGATGCTGGGCATCGAGATTGGCGTAATCATCACAGACACAATCGGCCGGGCATGGAGAGTTGGGCAGACGGACATGGCCATCGGCGCCGCTGGTCTGCAACTCACGGATGATCTTCGAGGCGCTGTGGATGCCAATGGCCGGCCTTTGCATGTCACCCAGGCCGTGATCGCCGATGAAATCGCCGGCGCCGCTGACCTGGTCAAAGGCAAGACGAGTAAAATTCCAGTGGCCGTTGTCCGCGGCCTTGGCCGCTATGTCCGTGACCTGGGTGCGCCTGGAGCACGGACGCTGACACGCACCGGCGATGATGACATGTTCCGCTTCGGCAGCGCAGAGGCTTATCGGATTGGCTATGAAGCTGCACTGGCAGAAATGAAAAACAAGCAGCGGCAGGATCAGGACTGACCATGCGCTTTCTCGCCTCTCTGGCCCTTGTCGTCGCGCTCGCAATGCCTGCCTCGGCAGAAACGACTTATCCCCTTGCGATCGATAACTGCGGACAGACCGTCACGATTTCTTCTGCACCACATCGTGTGGTGGCAATCAAATCGACAGCGACGGAACTGCTTCTCTCCCTTGGCTTGAGGGACAGGATTGTCGGCGTGGGCTTTCAGGACGGCCCGCTGCCGCCGGCGCTAGAAACAGAGCTACCCATTCTCTCTGACAAACTGCCGAGCCAGGAAGTGGTACTCGAGACCGAACCTGACCTCGTCTATGGTGGCTGGGAGAGTAATTTCTCTGGCGCCGGCGCCGGTGAGCGGCCGACGCTGCAACACATGGGCGTCGCAACCTATGTCGCGCCTTCAGCCTGTCGCTCAGTTAAACCGCCGAGCCTGACGACTGACGCTCTCTTCGCGGAAATGCGTGAGATCGGCGCCATCTTTGACGTCGGGGTAAACGCGGAAGCGCTCGTCGGAGAACAACAGGCTCTCCTCGCCAGTGTGACACCCGATAGCCGCGGCCTGAGCGCTGTGTGGTATTCCTCGGCAACCAAGACGCCTTATGTCGGCGCGGGCAACAATGCCCCGGCGCTGATCATGCACGCTCTTGGATTGCAAAACATCTTTGGCGACATCGATGAAGGATGGACCTCCACCTCATGGGAGGCGATCGTCGATGCCAATCCTGACGTCATCATTCTCGTCGACGCGACGTGGAACTCCGCAGAGCAGAAAAAGCAGCTCCTTGCTGAAAACCCGATCACGCGTGAGATGGATGCGGTGAAGAACCAGCGCTATCTCACCCTGCCCTTCCCGGCATCGGAAGCGGGAGTCCGGACAATCCCCGCGATAGTGGACCTAGCCGAACAACTGGCACGGATCCGTTTCTGAATGAGACCAGCCAGCCTCTCTGCGCTGACCGTGCTTTTGTTGGCCTCGGCGCTGATTGCGGTGACACTGGGGCCAGCGGAAATCACAGCTGGCGACGTGTGGTTGACCATCCTCCACCACCTTGGCCTCATGGCTGAACCTTCTCTTTCCCGTCTGCAGGATGCCATTGTATGGGAACTGCGCCTGCCGCGCGTTCTCGTTGCCATGGGGGTTGGTGCAGGGCTCGCGCTTGCTGGCGCGGTGATGCAGGCGCTGACCCGCAATCCCCTGGCAGACCCATACCTCCTGGGTCTCTCGTCCGGCGCAGCACTGGGCGCCGTTATCTTCCTTCTCTTGGGCGCAGTGTTGCTGATGCCATTGGGCGCGTTTTTCGGCAGCACTGGCGCACTGGCTCTGGCTCTGCTGATCGCGCAACTGCTCGGCGGGGCGACGCCATCGCGCGCTATCCTTGCGGGCATCTGCATTTCAGCGCTGGCAACAGCGGCGACGTCGTTCCTGATTTTCTGGTCTGCAACAGGGGACAGCTATCGCGAAATTCTGAGCTGGCTGATGGGATCGCTGGCCGGTTCGCTCTGGTCGGATGTGGGCCTGGTCTTTGCGGCACTTCTGCTCTGCGTGCCGATCATCCTCTTCTTTGGGCGAGCGCTAGACGCCTTTGCCTTCGGCGACACTTCGGCGGCCGCCTTGGGCATTGATGTGCCACGCCTGCGCTGGACCATGCTGGGCGCTTCGGCGCTACTCACAGGCATCATGGTCGCCGTAGGGGGCGCCATCGGCTTTGTCGGCCTCGTCGTGCCCCATGTTGTTCGCCTTGCCATAGGCACATCTCATCGGGCCCTTCTGCCCCACGCCATGATGGTCGGTGCAATCTTCATGCTCTGGGCAGACACGCTGGCCCGAACCCTGTTTGATCCGCGCGAACTGCCGGTGGGAATCATCACCGCGCTCATCGGCGCACCGATTTTCCTCCTGGTCCTGCTCCGCTATCGGAGGATCACGTGAGCCTCTCGGTTTCAGATGTCTCGGTGACGCGCGGCGGTAAGCCAATTCTATCCAACGTTGGCTTCACCGCACCGAAAGGGGCCATCACTGGCCTTCTCGGGCCGAACGGCGCTGGAAAGTCCACCCTGCTGCACACGCTGCTCGGCCTGATGCCGACCAGTGGAAGCGCGGTTTTCGAAAGGGTGGACCTGTTATCGATGCCCAGACGAGAGCGCGCGCGCATGGCGGCATTGGTGGAGCAATCAGTATCAACCGAGGAACGCCTCAGCGTGAGGGACGTCGTGGCGCTGGGCCGCATCCCCTATCAGTCAGCTCTCAGCGGAGCAGATGACCCGGCTGGCTCAGAAATAATCAATCAAGCGCTGGCCGACGTTGGCATGCAGGAGTTTGCAGACCGGCGCATCCAGTCGCTTTCTGGAGGCGAGCAGCAGCGCGTGCACATTGCGCGCGCACTTGCGCAACAGCCGCGGCTCCTCCTGCTGGATGAGCCGACCAGTCATCTCGACATCCGCGCACAACTCGAACTGACGGCACTACTGCGGCGCAAGGCAGTCAGTGGCATGACAGTGGTCGTTGCAATCCACGACCTCAACCTGGCGGCCCGCTACTGCGACCATCTTGTGGTGCTGGACCGGGGCCGCCTCTCAGCCGAAGGGGCACCAAATCAAGTGCTGACAGCGCGGATGCTGGAAGCTGTTTATGGCGTGCGGGCCCGGCTGCTGGATGACCCGCAATCGGACCGGGCCACCATAGTCTACGACTAGCCAGCGCCCTGAACTCGTCTTCGGCGAAAGCGGATTGACAAGTCTTCAGTCTCACCCCAAAAATTTGATCGGCTGGTCAAAAATTCCAGCAACAAGGGAGCGGTGAGGGACCATGGAATTCGGCATTACCTTCAAGGGTTTTATTGAGGCTGAACGGGCGCGCTATCTGGTACGCGCTGCTGAATATGCCGGGTTCTCTTATTGCTGGTTCTACGACAGCCATATTCTATGGCGCGACTGCTATGCCGCCATCGCCATGTGCATGGAGCACACCACGGATATGCGGTTCGGCCCGCTGGTGACTAATCCCGACGTGCGCGACTGGTCAGTGGCGGCATCGATCTTTGGCTCGCTCTCCAAACAGTCCGGCGGTCGCTTCGATCTGGCAGTTGGCCGCGGCGATAGCTCCATGCGCGTCATGGGCAAGAAGCCGGCAACGCTCAAACGCGTTGCAGAATTCATCGACAAGACCAAGGCAATGGTGCGGGGCAAAGAAGTCACCTATGGCGAAATTCCAGCTGCAGTAAAATTCCCTTGGGCGGTTGGCCACGACATGCCGAGCTGGATCGCAGCCTATGGCCCACTGGCCCTTAAGACCGCGGGCGAGAGCGCTGATGGCGTCGTACTGCAGATCGCCGATCCGGGACTTTGCAAGTGGTTCACCGACCAATGTATTGAAGCCGGCAAGGCTGTTGGCAAGGATATGAGCAAGTATCGGTCCATGGCCGCTGCCCCTGCCTATTTCGGGGACCGCAAGCGTGCGATCGAGAAGGTGAAGTGGTTCCCCGCAATGGTCGGCAATCACGTGGCCGATATCGTCGAAAAATATGGTTCGAACAGCGACAAGGTGCCAGCCAGCCTGACCTCTTACATCGAGAAGCGCCGCGGCTATGATTATTCAAAGCACGGCCAGGCGGATAACCCCTACCTCGATTTCATCACGGACGATGTGGTGGAAAGCTTCTGCGTGCTGGGTGAACCCGACGAGCACATCAGCAAGATCCGCGAGCTTGAAGCGGCAGGCGTCACGCAGTTCAACATCTATCTCGACAGCGGCGACGAGGAAGAAATCATCGCCAACTACGGGCGCCACGTTATTCCGGCGTTCGCCTGATAGCGAGCTTCGTCAGCCAAACTGACCGACGAAGCATTTGTCCCGTTTTAGCGATGCGCCCAGTCCGGCAGCATAGTGCCGTGGGCCGCAATCAGATCATCCACGAGCGTCCAGATTTGGTCGAGATCGAGTTCTGCCGCCGTGTGTGGGTCCATCATGGCGGCATGGTAGATGTGCTCGCGCTTTTGCTCCACCAGCGCGCGCACGGTCAGTTCCTGAACGTTGATATTGGTTCGGATCAGAGCTGTTAGCTGTGGCGGCAGCTCGCCCACAAAGGTGGGCTGGATACCATTGTTGTCAACGAGGCACGGGACCTCGACAGCGGCAGCATCCGGCAGCGAAGTGATGACCCCATTATTGCGCAGGTTTCCGTAGATGACTGAAGGTTCACCGGTCCAGACCGAGTTTACGATGGAGCTTGCATACTCCTTCGACTGGCGTACTTCGATCCGATCCGCCTGGCGGTAGTTTTCAGAGGTGCGCTTCCAGCCCTCGATCTGTTCGATGCATCGTTTGGGATATTCGTCGAGCGGAATGCCAAATTTCTCGATCAGATCATCGCGCCCATCCTTGATGAAGTATGGCGTATATTCCGCGAAGTGCTCGGAGCTTTCCGTGACGAAGTAGCCGAGCCGCTTCATCATTTCATAGCGCACCTTGTTGGGGCAGCGCGGGTTCCAGCCCGGCTTGGGCGCTGTGCCCTCAGCATAGGCGCGGTGGAGATCGGGGTAGAGATCGCGGTAGCTGCCGTCCGGCTGACGATGCTCGAAGGTAAGGAAAAAGGCCATGTGGTTGATGCCGGCCGACTTATAGCGAATTTCCTCATAGGGAAGGCCCAGATCATTCGCCAGTTCATGGGCAGTGCCCTGCACCGAGTGACAAAGCCCGACCTGCTTGATAGTCGGGTATTTCTCGGCAATGGCCCAGGTGTTGATGGCCATAGGGTTCACATATTGCAGCATGACAGCGGCTGGCGCGACCTCGAGCATGTCCTCACAGATGGCCCATAGGTGAGGCACCGTCCGCAGCCCGCGCATGATCCCGCCAACACCCAGTGTGTCGGCTATGGTGTGACGCAGCCCGAACTTCTTTGGCACTTCGAAGTCGATAATTGTCGACGGCTCATAGCCGCCGATCTGGAAACAGACGACCACGAAATTCGTGCCATCCAGAGCCTGACGCTGGTCGGAGAAGGTAGCCACCGTGGCGGGGACGCCGAGCGTCGAGATCAGCTTGCGGGCGATGATTTCGCTCTCTTCCAACCGTGCCGGATTGATATCCATGAGGCGAATTTCGGCCCCTGCCAGGGCCGGACGCTGAAGGATGTCGCCGACGATGTTTTTCATGAACACCGACGACCCGGCACCGATGAACGTAATCTTTGGGCTGGACATGGACTTCCTCCTCCGACCGATTGCTCACCGGCCTGCCTTGTTCGCGTGATGCTATCGCAGCGACGGCAGCATTCAATCCAGCTGCAACGCCAAATTGCGGAATTAAGAAGTTCGCGCCGACAAGAAGAAGGCGGGATCGCTCCCGCCTTTCTGAACTTACACCACTTCGACAATGCCCATCATGCCGTGATCCTCATGAAAGAGGAGGTGGCAGTGGTAGACAAACTTGCCAGTGAAATCGAGGAAGCGATGGCGAATGGTAAGAGAGCCGTTTGGAGGCAGCCCGCGGGTATCCTCGAAGCTTAGAACCTCATCCACCGGCACGCCGTTGACGGCCACCACCTGGAAGTCGTTCACATGGATATGGAAGGGGTGCCAGTCGGGGGAGTCATTGTAGATGACCCATTCCTCGAAGGCCCCCAGTTGAACGGTCTGATCAACGCGGCCCATATCGACCTGCTTGCCATCTATTAGGAAACGCGTTCCGCCCGGCTGGCTGCGATCAACTGAGAAGCGGATTTCCCGCGTACGGTCGACCGGCATTCCGCGCAAGTCTTCGCTTAGCGGGAGCAGAGCTGTGGGGATGACATGATCGGTCACGGCCTCGCCCTCAACGACAAGCGTCGCAAGCAGCTCGTCGGGTTCATACTGGCGCTCCGAGCCAAGCCAGAGCATCTTGCGCAGCTCCCACGAACCAAGGAACTGATGGCCCTTGACGAGAACGTCGGCCCGGCAGCCCGGCTCGATCAGGAGGCGCTCCAGCTTTTCAACGCGCGTCATCGCGTTGCCGTCCTTGGATATCTGGTAGAGCGGATGCCCCTCCATGCCGATCATCAGGTATGTCTCGGAGGTCGCATTTACGAGCCGCCAGCGCTGCACTTCCCCCGGCCGGATACGCAAGGTCGGGTTGATCTGGCCGTTCACCGTGCGCGTCTGGAAGTGCATTTCCTGATCGTCCGCAGGGACGATCGTGTTGCTGTCATCAAACTGGACTGACTGAATTACCAGAAGTTGATCGACGCGACCCTTTATGCCCTCAAGTTCGTCGAGGCCGCCCTCGATGATGAGCGCACCAGCAAGTCCACCTGACACCTGCGAGAAGGTCAGCCCATGCACATGCGGATGATACCAATATGTCCCTGATGGATGGTCCTCAGGGATCTTGATCTCATAGTCGAAAGTCTCGCCTGGCTGGATCACCAGGAAGACATTGTCGCTGTTGCCTGACGGCGAGACATGCAGCCCATGGGTGTGCAGGTTGGAGGCATCCGCAAGATCGTTAATGAACTTGATGCGGAGGGTGTCGCCCGGCTGCGCCATGAGCGTTGGCCCCGGATAGGAGCCCTCAAACGTCATCGCCGTTGCTCTTTGTCCATCAATATCGGTGGGACCATAAGAAAGGCGCAGCGTCGTCTCGAGCACACCATTCACGGAGCGCCGTACTTCCGGGAAACGGAGCTCGTCCCCGGTGACCTGCGCAACAGAGCGGCCCAGCTTCTTTTCGACCGCCGCCACCTCGTGATGACCGTGATGCTGGCCGAGTGCCTGTGTGCTGACCGATGCTGCCGCCAGCGCGCTACCGGCGGTGAGTAGACGCCGACGACTGATAGAATTGACCATATGATCCCTCAAAATTCTGAAGCGCCGTAGTCATATGGGAGAGATCAGGATTCGGCTTCCCAAAATCCGCGCACTGAACGGCCTTTAGCAAAGCGCATCAGGCGTCCTCGGTCAGGGACGGTTGGGCATCGCTCGTGGGAATGGTTCGCTGCGGTGACCCCCTTCCTCGCAGTGCCGTGGAGGTTTCCTGCCGCTACAATGGCCTTGGCCGCTTTGACGACAAGCCTCAAGCAAGCTCAATGCACGTCATGTATGTCGACCCGCGTCGCATTGCTGGAAAGCAGGAAGGATAACACCGGACGCTCCTGTTCCAGTGGCAGGGCGATGCGAAGGGCGGACGTGGGACCGTCGAACTCAAACATGATCGAGTGGGCGTCGAGCCCCTGCTGGATGAGCGCGGCACGCGCTTGAGATGCGTCCGCATGCTGGGCGAAATGCACCAACGCAATTCTGGAACGGCTAGGCATGCAAAGTCTCAGTGCAGGGTCTCGCATTCGGCCAGATCGCGCAGCCGAGCGATGTCGCGAATGACAAAACTACCACGATTGGGAAGGTCGATGATGCCGCGCGTGCGCAGCTTGGTCATGTTGCGGCTGACCGTTTCGATCGTGAGAGCGAGGTGATCGGCAATATCGGCCCGGCACATGGGCAATTCGATCCGCTGGTCGTTTTCCTGCTTGCCAGCGCGGCCAGCAAGCGAAAGCAGAAAGCCGGCAAGCCGCTCCATTGCGGATTTGCGGCATAATAGTTCCGACCGGTCATGCATGCTGGCAATCTCGCCCGCGGCCATGGTCAGGAGCTTCTCCCCCAGCTCCGGTCGATTGCGAATGGCCCTCATGATGTCACCCCGTGCCGTCACCTGCACTTTACCAGGCGTCAGCGCATCACAATCGAACCTGTAGGTATCCCCGTGGCCGAAGCCGATAATGTCCCCCGGATAAGCAAAGGCGACCACCTGGCGGCGGCCATCGGGAAAGACCTTGCTCGCCCGAAACACTCCCGTCACCACCTCGTAGAGCGCTTCGGCATCGTCGCCTTCATGAAACAATACCGTCGTCGCCCCGACCACTCGTCCTGGTTCATAGGAGACATGACGCATCGGCGTGTTTAGGCCTGGTGCTGCGGCATTGGGGAACAGGTACATAATGAACTCCGGCTTGCTTGGGGCAAACGGAATTGACCATGGCAACGTAATCGGCCTATCCGGTAATTGTAACAGATTGTAACGGCACCACTTCCAGAGCCTCGATGTCCCAAGGCCCCCAGCATATCCTCGTCGTCGACGACGACGCACAGATTCGCCGCATGCTGCGACGGTGTCTGGAGGATGAGGGTTTTGCTGTCAGTGAATCGACCGACGGCAGCAACATCGACGCGGCCCTGCTTGGGGCCATAGACCTCGTTACTCTCGATCTCAATCTGGGGCGTGCCGATGGTCTCGCCGTCGCGCGCCATATTCGCCACCTTTCCGAAGTGCCGATCATCATGATCACCGGCAAAGGCGATATGATCGACCGCATCGTCGGGCTTGAACTGGGCGCTGACGACTATATCGCCAAACCGTTCCACCTGCGCGAAGTGCTGGCCCGCATCCGTAGCGTTTTGCGACGCAGCGCCAGTGCGGCGCCCCGGGCGTTGGCTGACAACGTCATTCGGTTCGATGGCTTCACCCTCGATGAATCAAGACGCTCCCTGACCGGACCCGATGGCAACAACATTGAACTGACGACCGGCGAGTTTGATCTGCTGTTGGTCTTTGCCCGCCATGCCCATCAGGTGCTTGACCGCGACCGGATCCTCGATCTGCTTAAGGGCCAGAACTGGACCCCTAATGATCGAAGCATCGACAATCAGGTCGCTCGCCTGCGTAAGCTGATCGAGACCGACACGCGCCATCCGCGCCTGATCAAGACTGTGCGTGGCGCCGGTTACAGTTTCACGCCCGAAAAGATCGAGCGCTAGCAACGCCTACCGCTCGAGGACCTCGGCAATTGCGCGCGACAGATCGGCAAGGCGATAGGGTTTGCTCAAGACCTTCAAATGCGCGATGGCGTCCTCGTCCCGGCGCACCAGTTCGTCGGCATAGCCCGAGGTCAGCAACACCTTCATGCCCGGCCAGTTCTCGGCGACACGATGCGCCAACTCATAGCCGGACATGCCACCGGGCATGACCAGATCGGTGAACACCAGGTCGATTGTGGCGCCACTCTGCAGCACAGTCAGCGCTTCAAGCGCGTCACCAGCCACCAGCGTTGCGAAGCCCAATTCTTCCAGTCTCGCGACCGTCAGCCTGCGCACCCGGGCATCGTCTTCAACCACCAGGATCGTCTTGCCGGTATCGGGCCGCAGCGTCTCGCTCTCGCCGTCATCCGACACAGCTGGTCCGCCATGCCGCGGCAGATAGATATTGACCGTCGTGCCGCGCCCAACCTCACTATAGATCGTGGCATGGCCACCTGACTGCTTGGCAAAGCCATAGATCATCGAAAGACCGAGGCCCGTGCCACGCCCTGTGTCCTTTGTCGTGAAGAACGGCTCGAAAGCCCTCTCTCGCACATCGGCGGGCATGCCCTGCCCCGTGTCAGCGACACTGAGCCGGACATAGTCGCCTGGCTGCAAGTCATCGAGATGATCCGACATCGTCGCATCGACGCTAACATTACTCGTTTCGATGATAAGGCGCCCACCCTCCGGCATCGCATCCCGCGCATTCACTGCAAGGTTGACGATTGCGCTCTCCACCTGTGAGGGGTCGACCCGGGTCGACCACAGGCGGGGTGTCAAAGCGTTTGAGAGAGAGATCGTGGATCCCAGCGTCCGGTGCAGCATGTCCGTGAGACCGAGCACGAAATCGTTGAGATTGACGACCTCCGGCTCGAGATGGGACCGTCGCGCAAAAGCCAGCAATCGCCCGGTCAGCCGCGCCCCTATATCTGCCGCTTCCAGCGCCTCTGTTGCCAGCTCACGCTGCGCCGACGTTGTGAGACGGCTTTCAAGCATTTCGAGATTGCCGATAATTACTGTCAGCAGATTATTGAAATCATGCGCGATGCCGCCCGTGAGCTGCCCCATGGCCTCCATCTTCTGGGCCTGGCGCAACGCCTGCTCGGTAGCCTTCTGATTGGACAGGTCGTGAATAATGCCGGTGAAATAGACCCGCCCATCCATCTCGAATTCACTGACAGCCAGATGCATCGGAAATTCCGATCCGTCGCGTCGGCGCCCGGTCACTTCGCGCCCGATGCCGATGATCTTGCGCGCACCCGTCCGGCGATAGTTGGCGATATAGCCGTCATGGGCCGAATGGTATGGCTCCGGCATGAGGAAATGCACATTCCGCCCGATGAAGTCCGCCTCATCATAGCCAAACAGACGCGCCGTAGCGGGATTGACCGTCGTGATCAGGCCGTCGCCATCGATCGTGATTATCGCGTCGAGCGCGGATTCCAGAATGGCCGTGAGCTTCTTCGCCTGGCCAAGGAGGGCGGTGGAATCTTGACTAAAATCGGTCACGAGCGGTTCGCCTGCTTGTTACTAGACACTAAAGCAAATGCAACTTCACCGAGTGTCGTGTCATCCTAG
>JAAZLP010000074.1 GCA_012799265.1 Phyllobacteriaceae bacterium
CATGCTCTGACCGACCACGGCCTCGAAGGAGGCCCGCCGCACCGCCACCGAGAGCGCCCCGATGACGGTGCCGTCAGCTGTGGCGATCGGCTGGTAGCGCCGGAGATGGCTTTCCCCATTGATCTCTTCGGGCTGCTCCACCAGCTGGTTCTCGGTGAGACCCGCAAAGAGTGGCGTCCCCTCAGGAATGGGCTGGTCGAGAAGGCGTTCGCCCGCTGCGTCCATGAGGCTGGTGCTGCCCACCAGCATGTCCGGGCTCGTTTCTGGATCATAGACATAGATGGTCACACCCTCACCGGCAGCGGCGGCAACAGCGTCGATGACGTCATGGCTGCGGAAGCGCGGCATGCTGCGGGCCTCAAGCGCGGTGACGACGCCTGCCTCATCGATCTCGACCTTCAGGTTGGGCAGATTGACCTGGAGGATTTGCGCGGCCACGCGCATGGAGCTCGTGACTTCTGCCTCGACATCCTGCTGCACCGAGGCGCTCAGGCTGAAGAAGAGACCGCCCAGGACGGCCAGCGTCGCAACACAGAGTGAGCCGATGGTCATCGCCGCGATGGCGAAGGTCAGACGCAAATTGCCGATGATGCCAAACATTGTTGTGCCCCTAGCGGCCGATCAGCAATGCTGTTCAGCCTTCACCCTCTCTTTGGAACAACAGAGTGACCATCAAGTATTAAGCAGTGGTTGCACCTACGAAAATTTACTTTATGCGCCAATGACTTGCTCAAATTCTGAGCGCATTGCCCAATAGAAATGCAAAAGGCCGCATCAGTGATGCGGCCTTTTCGAAACTATGGAGCGTACTTTTTAGTGGACGTGTGCGCCGTCGATATGCTGCGCTTCCATCGCCAGGTTCAGCAGACCCGATACGATCTGCTGGGCATAGGACTTGTCTTCCGGCGAATCCGCGCGGGAGAGTTCTTCCTCGGCTGCCTTGATCTGCGACTGCAGGTCGGCATGGTCGAATTCGCTGAACGGTACGGACTGTTCTGCCAGGATGGTCAGGCCAGCCGGTGAAACGTCGGCAAAACCGCCCTTGACGAAATAGACAGAGGCAGAGCCGCCTTCCTTGGTCACGGTGATGAAGCCGGGACGCAGCGTCGTCATGAACGGCGCGTGGTCGTTCATCACGGTGAAATAACCTTCGGTGCCCGGGACAGTGACCGAAACCACCGTTTCAGACAGCACCAGCCGCTCGGGCGACACGATCTCGATCTTGAGGCCTTCAGCCATTCTTTTGGTCCTTTGGCGAGAGAGCCCATGATCTCACATGGGCTTTCTGACGAGATGGTGGGCCGCCTGCGCGGCCCGACCCGATATTAGGCAGCCTGTGCGGCCAGCTTCTGTGCCTTGGCGATAGCGTCTTCGATGGTACCAACCATGTAGAAGGCAGCTTCCGGCAGGTGGTCGTAGTCGCCGTTCACCAGGCCCTTGAAGCCCTTGATGGTGTCTTCGAGCTGGACGAACACGCCCGGTGAACCGGTGAACACTTCGGCCACGTCGAAGGGCTGGGACATGAAGCGCTCGATCTTGCGGGCGCGGGCCACGGTCAGCTTGTCCTCTTCGGAGAGTTCGTCCATGCCGAGGATGGCGATGATGTCCTGGAGAGCCTTGTACTTCTGAAGGATCGCCTGCACGTCACGGGCAACCTGGTAGTGATCCTGGCCGACAACGTTCGCGTCAAGAATACGCGAGTTGGATGCCAGCGGGTCAACGGC
>JAAZLP010000075.1 GCA_012799265.1 Phyllobacteriaceae bacterium
CGGGCAATGCCGTGTGCGCATCGAAGGGGAGTCCGAACGGGTCTTCCTGTTCGTGGCAACGCTGGGCTATTCGCGCCGCAATTTCGTTTGCGCATTCCGTCACGAGCGGCAAAGTGCCTGGCTTACCGGCATTGAAGCGGCCTTTGCCCACTTCGGAGGCCGCCCGCAGACGTTGCTCATTGACAATGCTCGGGCATTGGTCGAGCGTCATGACCGGGTTCGTCGCCACGTGCATCTGAACCCCCGTTTCGAGGCGTTCTGCCGACATTGGGATGTGGCCGTTCGGGTCTGCGCACCGTTTCGAGCCCGCACCAAAGGCAAAACGGAAAATGGCGTGGGCTACGTGAAGAAGAATGCCATCGCCGGTCACGCCTTCGAGAGCTGGGCGGCGCTGGAAGCGCATCTGCGGGGCTGGATGCGGCAGGTGGCCGATGTTCGCATCCATGGCACCACTGGCGTAGCACCGCTCGAACGCTTTGCACAGGAACGTGCGCACCTGCGTCCGTTCACAGGGATCGGTTCCTTCCTGCACACGCGTGAGCTGGTACGCCGGGTCAATGCTGAAAGCTGCATCGAACTGGATACCAATGCCTATAGCGTACCGTGGCGGCTGATTGGCGAGACGGTGACGGTCCTCGTGCAAGGCGGGACGGTCAGTGTCGAACATGCCGGCAAAGAGGTGGCGCGCCATGCGCGGCTCTCGGGCAGTCGCGGGCGCAGCATCCAGCGTCAGCATCTCTTTGGAGGCTGCCGCGAGTCATGGCAACCGTCGCGTGCATCCGAGACCGCGCCGGCAGCATTGTTGCGGCCATTGGCGGACTATGAAGCCCTGATCGGAGGCGGCTGGTGATGGCGGTCGAAGACCGACTCGATGAACTGCTCACCCGGCTGCGGCTGACAGCCATCCGCGATCAGCTCGACAGCCTGCTGGATGAGGCCGCCCGCGCACAGATGACGTTACGCGAAGCCTTGCTGTTTCTGGCCGAACGTGAAGTTGCCAGACGCGATGCCCGACGCATCCAGATGGGAATGAAACTGGCGCGCTTCCCGTATGTGCGTACGCTCGAGGGGTTTGACTTCGAGGCGCAGCCCTCGGTTGATTCCGGCCAGATCCGTGATCTGGCTAGCGGACGCTGGATCGGCCACGCTCAGGCGCTGCTGCTGCTTGGCCCGCCCGGGGTGGGCAAGACCCACTTGGCGGTGGCGCTAGGCCGGGAAGCCGTCGAGCGAGGCTACTCGGTGCTGTTTCTGACGGCAGCGGCGCTGATGGGGCAGCTCATGAAAGCGTACACCGATGGCCACCTGGAAGAAAAACTGATGCAGCTGAGCAAGCCCAAACTGTTGATCATTGACGAGTTGGGGTACTTGCCTTTTGAGCCTGCCGCCGCCCATCTGTTCTTCCAATTGGTGGCCCGACGCTATGAACGCAGCAGCATGCTGATCACCAGCAACCGTCCGGTGGGCGAATGGGGACAGGTATTCGGCGATGCGGTCGCCGCCACCGCCATTCTTGATCGGCTGCTACATCACAGCCAGGTCATCACAATCCGTGGCGACAGCTACCGCTTGCGCGACAAGCGACGTAGCGGCTTGCTGCAGAAGCCGGCCGATTCCGCCGTCGCCACACCAGAATGACGTCACCATGAGGGGTTAAATCCATCTGTCGCCAGGGGGTTAAAAGATTGTGTCGCTTGACACTGAACAGATTGAGGCATGGAAATCTGCTTTCGAGGCATCCGACCCGGCAGAGTCCGCACCGTCGAGCAAATCGGACTTGGCGGCTGAACGCAAGAAAAGCCGTGCGTTGGAAAAGGAGCTTCGCAGA
>JAAZLP010000076.1 GCA_012799265.1 Phyllobacteriaceae bacterium
CCTGCGAAGCCAGCGGCTCCGCCATCGTCTCGCGCAATTGTCTCAGCAGCACCCTCGGGCCGCCAATGGTGGACACCATCGCCTCTATCAGGCAGCCCGCAAAGCCGCCCCCCTATCCAGGACGCGGCTCACAAACCCCGAACGGGTCAGGCGTCCTTCTTATCCAGACCGTAATAGGTGTGCAGAGCCCGAACCGCAAGCTCGGCATATTCTTCATCAATCAACACTGAGGTCTTGATTTCCGAAGTCGTGATCAGCTGGATATTGATGCCCTTGTCGGCCAGCGCCTTGAACATCGAGGATGCAACACCGGCATGACTGCGCATGCCGACGCCCACGACGGAGACCTTTGCGCCGCCCTTGGAGCCGGAAAGACGGGCATATTCAAAACGGCCGCCATTGTTTTCCAGCGCCTTGACGGCCTTGTCATATTCGCTGTCGGGCACGGTGAAGGTGATGTCGGTGGTCGCGCCATCGTCCGAAATGTTCTGGACGATCATGTCGACAATGATGCCCTTGTCGGCCAGCGTGCCAAAAATGGCAGCGGCGACGCCGGGGCTGTCCTTGACGGCGCGCAGGGTGATCTTGGCCTCTGCCTTGGCGAGCGTCACGCCCGAAACGATCTGCTTTTCCATGATCTCTTCCTCATCGCAAACGAGCGTGCCGGGAACCCCGGGCGTACCATCGGGCGCAATCTGTGGCGCATCCGGATCATCAAAACTGGAGCGGACGGTCAGGCGCACCTTGTGGGCCATGGCCATTTCCACCGAACGGATCATCAGCACCTTGGCGCCGAGCGACGCCATTTCCAGCATTTCCTCGAAGGAAATCTTGGTCATGCGCTGCGCCTTGGGGACGATGCGCGGATCGGTGGTGTAGACGCCATCGACGTCCGTATAGATATCGCAGCGGTCCGCACCGACAGCGGCCGCAACGGCCACAGCGGACGTATCCGAGCCTCCACGGCCCAGCGTCGTCACGCGATTGTTCTTGGTCGAAATGCCCTGGAAGCCGGTGATGACCGGGACCCAGCCATTGCTCATGCGTTCATTGAGCTCGGTCGGGTCGATATCGGTGATGCGGGCGGCGCCATGCGAGTCATCGGTATAGATCGGCACCTGCCAGCCCGAATAGGACCGGGACTGGATGCCCATCTCGCTGAGAACGATCGCCATCAGGCCAGCGGTGACCTGCTCGCCCGAGGCGACGATGGCGTCATATTCACGCGCATCATGCAGCGGGCTGGCTTCGTTTACCCAGCCAACCAGTTCATTGGTCTTGCCCGACATGGCGGAGACCACGACAGCGACCTCATTGCCGGCTTCAATTTCGCGCTTCACATGGCGCGCGGAATTGCGAATGCGTTCGATGTTGGCCATCGAGGTGCCACCGAACTTAACAACGATGCGGGCCAATTGCTTCCCCGTTCAGCCGCCGAACCCGGCGGTACGCTTAAGTGTTGGCGCGGACATGCCACAAAGGGCTGACGCAATCAATGGGAATGGCATCACCCCTTGAATGCCGGGTGACGCTGTTGCCGCCGGGGCGCAGTCTCGACCATCCCCCCGGAGGATATGCCCATGCTGCGTCGTGCCATCCTCATTGCTGCCGTGACCGGCGCCCTCGTCCTGCCCGCCATGGCGCAGGACGAAGACATAGAGCGATTTGTCGGCTTTCACGCCGCGCTTTACCTCGATGACAAATGCGGCTTCCTCAAGCAGTTTGAACGTGGCCAGGCCGCCAAACTGGAAACGGACCTCCAAAATCCGCTGCCTTTCGAAGGTGCCTACCGCGCAGGCAAGATCGATGAAGCGCAATATCGGGCAGAGCTGGATGGGATGACGTCCCGTGGCAGGGCTATCGCCGACGCCACCGAATGCACCAACCAGCAGGCTGCTGCCGCCTATATCCTGCCCGTGCGCGATCAATCGGCCCGGTCCATCTATTCGGAGCTGATTATCGCGGTGCAGTCGGGCAAGCTCACCCCAGAGAAGAACCAGGCTGCGCACGCCTATGAAGCAATGATCGCTCCGCTCTATGGCCAGAACTGGAGGGGCTTTGTTGAATATGCCCAGTCCCAGGCGCAGCGTCTGGTCGATATAAATCGGGACCTCGACGCGTCAATGAGCCCCTTTGCCTCCGGCAGCCTGCTGGGGGCCTTTTCGGCTGGAACCTATAGCAATGTCGGCGGAACCGACCCCAGCGCCTACACCACGTCGACCTATTTCGACTCGCTGGTCAGTAGCGCCGTCAGTGCAGTCGACCTGATCCACTTCGAAATCATCGCTGAACAATCCGGCCTGCGCTATCGCACCCTGCGCAGCACGTCTGGCGAAAGCACCATTCTTTCGCTCATCGACGGTCAGGGCAGAAGAACTACCGACATCCTCCAGCACCCCGAACGTTACGTCCCCATCGAGGGCGGTAGCGCTATTCCCGCTGTCTTGACCATCCAACCCGATAACACTTTGCGCATCATGACCTTTGGCGCCGAGGCAGCGCTGATGCAGAACGGATCCGTCACTTTCCTGATCAACCCCAAAGCCCTGCCGGCCGAACAGGCAATGGACTTTGACTATACGCGCAGTGCCGAATGGCGGGCAGCAGCGCGGGTGTTCAAGGCGGAACGCATCGCCGAGCGCTGTCTCGGCGGCCCCCTGCTTTTCCTTGCCACCCGACGCCCTGACAACACTGAAAGGCGGCTCGCCGGGCCAGTATTTCTATTTCTTCCTATCGACCAGCCCGGATCCCGAAATGCCGGATCGCAGCCATCCGGCCATCGAAACCGGCTTCACCTTCACCCTTGGCGATTGGGAGAGCTACGTCGCAGAGATGTCTCCATAGAATGCGACACGGCATGCCTTGCTAGCGCCCGGCCTAAGAGGTCATATGGACATGCAAGGAGCCTGTCATGACTGCCACTACCGTCAACGATGCCGAAATCGCCAAATTCGTGGCCATGGCCGAGGAATGGTGGGACCCCAAGGGCAAGTTCAAGCCGTTGCACACGTTCAACCCGGTGCGGCTGGCCTATATAAGGGACAATATCGCCCGCCACTTTGGCCGTGACAGCCATTCCATCCGCCCCTTCGAAGGCCTGCGCATCCTCGATGTCGGCTGCGGCGGGGGCCTCCTCTGCGAACCGCTGACCCGGCTGGGCGCGACGGTTGTCGGCGTGGACGCTGCAGAGCGCAATATCGCCATCGCCAAGATCCACGCCGAGCAGGCAGGGCTCGAGATCGACTATCGCGCCACAACCAGCGAAGCGCTTGTTGAAGCGGGAGAAAGTTTTGACGTCGTGCTCAATATGGAAGTGGTCGAGCATGTCGATGACGTCCCGCTCTATATGAAGAGCTGCGCCGATCTCGTGGGCCCGGGCGGGCTGATGTTCACCGCCACGCTCAACCGCACCGCGCGTTCGATGGCTCTCGCAATAATCGGCGCCGAATATATCCTGCGCTGGTTGCCGCGCGGCACGCATGACTGGAACAAGTTCCTCACGCCGGAGGAAATCATTGCGCTCCTCCGCCGCAACGGATTGAGGGTCATCGACCAGACCGGCGTCGCATTCCATCCAATTGGCGACGAATGGAAACTCTCCAATGACATGGGCGTGAATTACATGGTGCTGGCCGAGCGCCCCTGAGCGAGAGCACTGCCATGAGATAACCGGCCACCCCGGGGGCGAGGCGGCCGGTTCCGTGTCTGACTGGAGGCTGGATCAGAACACGTAGACCACCAGCGTCGAGCCCTGCTGCTGGACGCCGAGCACATGGCCCGGCTGGTACTGCGTGCCGGCCAGCACAGACTGGATACGCTGGTCCCGGGCGACAGATCCCACGAGCGAATGACATCGAGGATTGGCGGCCAGCCAGGCACCGATCTGATTGCGGATCTCGCGGCAGACGCGAAGCGGCACAAGTTCGATGTGACGGGCCTGACGCCAGGTTGCGGGTCGACTTTGCTGGAAGAGTGCGACCAGCTGATTGGCATTGGTATTGGCGCAGGCCGTCGAGGCGCTGCCGAAACTGACACCGCCACCGCCGCCGCCTCCACCGCCCCGATTGATGACGACATAGCCGCCATCACTGCCATTGTTGCCGTGATTGCCATTGTTTCCACCACCCCCGCCACCGCCATTGCCGCCGTTTCCACCATCGCCACCATCGGCGCCGCGGGGCAGGCGAATATCGACGTCGATCAGATCGGGGCCACCGACCGTCACCCCGGCCCCACGTCACCGAGATTGACGTCGATATCGGCAATTCCGCTGGGTCCAAGAACGCTGACACTGGCAAGCGGCTCAGAACCACCGATGCCAACCGAGACGAGGCCCCCGCTCCCACCCACGTCGAGGCCGACGGGGCCGCCACTCGTCGCCCCTGTAACAGGGGCAAGAAGACTTCCAGCGGCGTTGCCGACACTGTCGAGAAGACCGCCGCCTGAACTGTCACCACCTCCCAGAATGCCCAGCAGGCTCTGAGCCGGTGCGGCGGACGGAATGAATATAACTGCAAAGACCAGGGCCGAGATCAGTCGCTTACTCATTTCAAGCACTCCGAAACTGAAGACAAACGGGCAGTCAATTTCGGGAATGATGATCCGGGAGCGCAGTGTCGTAATCCGCAGCGCTACGTATTCACTCCTGCTTTGCGCGATACTTGGTGAATCATTTCGTCAGAATTGACGATGAACAAATTGTCTATCTTTGCCGATTTCCAGAGAGACAGCAGGGCGAGAGTGCGGTGGACCAGAAAGCCAGGATTTGTGATCTCGATGACATGAACGAATACCGCTCCCGTTCATTGACGTTCCAACAAGTGTTGGAACTACATCATGATTTCTTTCTCCCGCGCCCCAGCGGCGCTCGGGACGTGGCTGCTTGTCAGCACCTCGTCCGCATCCGTCTTCGCCCAGGACTTGGCAGCCGCGGTCGCAGCGCCTGAGCTCGACTTTGTACGTTTTTTGGTCAGGTCCAGGTCCAGAAGATGGCCTCGTTGGCGATGAACTCGAGGGCCTCGTCGAGGGGCATGACGAGGCCTCCCATATCATCGACGTCCTCCCATTTTCGC
>JAAZLP010000077.1 GCA_012799265.1 Phyllobacteriaceae bacterium
AGTGGCCCATTTCATGGACGAAGACGATAACCGTCAGAACGGCCAGGAACGGAATGACATAGGAGAGCAGCCAGAAGGCAAAATCGAGCATTGAATTTCCAAACGACAGGCCGGCCAACGAGCGCCGACTTGGCTACCAGTAAAGCAGGCCCTGGGCGACGGCACCAAAGCCGGCATGCAGACCGCCCATAATGACCACGAAAAACAAGCCAAATGTGAGGCTATCGAGCCGATCCATCAACCCGCCATGACCGGGAATGATGTCGCCGCTGTCCTTGATCCGGAAATGGCGTTTGATGGCGCTCTCGGTCAAGTCACCGGCCTGGCCCAGAATGGAGATGGCCGTCGAAAGCAACAGACCAATCCAGATGGGAGAATCGTTGAACCACGTCCAGACGAGAACCCCAGCCGCGGTGCCGAGAGCCAGTCCGCCGAGCGCGCCTGACCAGGTCTTGGACGGCGAGATATCGGGCGCAAGCTTTTCGCCCCCAATCTGGCGGCCGGTGAAGAAGGCAGCCGAATCCGTCATCCAGACGACGGTGCCGAGATAGACACCCACCCAGATGCCATCGACCGTTGTGCCCCGCATGGTGAGGGCAGCAAGGATCAGCAGGCCGAAAATGATAATGCCCGCGCTGCGCCAGACGCGCCCTTCCCTCGCGGTCGCATAGGCGAGGATCGCGGCCACAATGATGATGCCGAGCGAACCGGCGGCACCCAACAATGGATAGATGAGGCCAGATAGCGCGACCAGTCCGATGAGAACCCAGCTCATCGGCGTCAGCGGCGAACGCGTCACCATGGTTTCCCATTCACGGAAAGCACCGCCATAGACGGCGCCAACCACGGCGGCGAAGAAATAGCTGCCGATATAGAGGGCAGTCGCCGTCAGCGCGATGAGCACGGCGGCTGATGCAAGCCGGGGTCCGACATCGGCCCAGCTCCGTTTCGCGGGTGCGGATTTGGGGGGAACAGGGCCGCCGGGAATACTCAACTCTCCGTGGCTCCTATGCCGCCATAACGCCGGTCGCGGAGGGAATAGGTTTCCAGCACGCGCACAAAGCACGCTTCATCGAAGTCGGGCCAGTTCTCTTCGACAAAGACGAATTCCGAATAGGCCGCCTGCCAGAGCAAGAAATTGGACAGACGCTGCTCGCCGCTGGTGCGAATGATGAGATCGGGATCGGGGATACCAGCCGTAAACAGCGACGCGGAAATTTTCTCCTCGTCGATCGCCTCGGGATCGAGCCGGCCCGCCGCCACTTCTCGCGCAAGGTGCCGCATGGCGTGCGCAATCTCGGCCTTGGCGCCATAGTTGAACGCCACCACCAGCGTGAGGCCGGTGTTCTGCGCCGTCTTGGCTTCAACGTCCTCGATCAACCGCACCAGCGAGGGCTCGAGCCCGTCGCGCGTACCGATGATCCGCACCCTGACATTGTTGCGGATGAGACGCTGCAAATCCGATGCAACAAAGCGGCGTAAAAGATTGAAAATAAACGACACTTCATCGGCCGGACGCGTCCAGTTCTCGGACGAGAAACTGAATACAGTGAGATAGCTCACGCCATAGGTAATGCAGTGTTCGACGAGGCTGCGGAGGGATTTGACACCCTCCACATGCCCATCAGTGCGGCGTTTGCCGCGCAGCTTGGCCCAGCGGCCATTGCCATCCATGATGACGCCGAGATGAACCGGGATACGCAATCCCGACCCAGTTTCAGAGCTCAAGCTGGCGGCTGGTTTGCCTGCCATGGACGCCCTCCTCGGCGCGAGATCAGCGGTTCTTAGACCTGCATGATCTCTTGTTCCTTCTGCACCAGGATCGCATCGATCTCGGCAACAGCGTCATCGGTGGCCTTCTGCACCAGGTCGGACTGCTTCTTGGCGTCGTCCTGGCTCATATCGCCGTCTTTTTCTGCCTTTTTGAGGGCATCCATGCCGTCGCGACGGATATGACGCACGGCAACACGGCCCTGTTCGGCATAGTTATGGGCAACCTTTACCAATTCCTTGCGGCGCTGCTCATTGAGCTCGGGCAGTGGCACGCGGATGATCTGGCCTTCGCCCATCGGGTTGAGGCCGAGGCCGCTGTCGCGGATCGCCTTTTCGACGGCATTGGCCATGCCGCGGTCCCAGACCTGCACGCTGAGCATGCGCGGCTCCGGCACGGTCACGGTTGCAACCTGGTTGAGCGGCATGCGCGAACCATAGGCCTCCACGGTCACCGGCTCGAGCAGGCTCGCACTGGCGCGCCCGGTGCGCAGACCACCAAGCTCGTCCTTGAGCGAGGCGATGGTCTTCTGCATGCGGGTCTTTAGGTCACTGAGGTCGTAGGTGGCCATGGCTGAATTCCTTTCAGTCCCTTGCCGGGCGTCAGTCAGGCCGCCACCCGGTTTCCATATTCAATCCCTGCCCGGCCATCGACCCGCCAACAGGGGTGTTTCAATCGATCAAAGCGGTTCGCCGACGCGGGTCGACTTGCCCTTGCCTTCGAGAACGCCGGCAAGGCCTGCTTCGTCATCCAGTGAATATACGATTATCGGCATGGCGTTGTCGCGAGCAAGCGCGAAAGCCGCGGTATCCATCACCTTGAGGTTCTTGCCGATCACGTCGTCATAGCTGATCTGGTCAAAACGGGTCGCGGTCGGGTCCTTCATCGGATCAGCCGAATAGACGCCGTCGACCTTGGTCCCCTTGAGCACCACGTCGCATTCCAGCTCGATGGCGCGAAGCGTCGCGGCCGTATCGGTGGTGAAGAACGGATTGCCGGTGCCGCCGCCGAGCACGACTACGAAACCTTCCTCGAGCGCCAGTTTGGCGTCGCGGGCGGTGAAGGTATCGGCCACGGATGGCATGGTAGCCGCGCTGAACGGCTTGGATTTGACGCCCTGGCGGGAAATGGCGTTGCTGAGAGCGAGGGCATTGATCATCGTGCCCAGCATGCCCATCAGGTCGGCCGTTACACGGTCGGTGCCATCTGCAGCGCCGGCCATGCCACGGAAAATATTGCCGCCACCGACGACGATCGCCACCTGCGTGCCCGAGCGGGCAACTTCGGCGATCTGTTTGGCGACGCCCTGCAGGAAGGGCGGCTCAATGCCGAATGAATTATCTCCCGCCAACGCCTCGCCCGAAACCTTGAGCAAAATGCGTTTATAGGCAGAAGTCATTGGCCAAATCCCTTGAACAGCGTGGACGGGCAACCGATTCCGAAGACCCGGCAGACCCTATGGCAAAACCGCCCTCAACAGAAGGCGGAGATGCGAAAGAATAGGTGAGAAGTGTATGCTCTATCCCGCATTGGTCGGGAGAGCGGCGGACGGACCCGTGGGCCCGCCCGGAACAGGTCGATTAGCCCTGCTTGACGCCAGAGGTCGCGGCGACTTCGGCAGCGAAGTCGGTCTCGACCTTTTCGATGCCTTCGCCGAGGGCAAAGCGCACGAACTGGGTCAGCTTGATCGGAGCGCCGACTTCCTTTTCGGCGTTCTTGATGGCGTCGCCGACGCGGGTCTCACCATCGATGACGAAGACCTGCGAGAGAAGGGTGACTTCCTCGAAGTACTTGCGCATACGGCCATCGACCATCTTCTCGGCGATATCGGCCGGCTTGCCGGAT
>JAAZLP010000078.1 GCA_012799265.1 Phyllobacteriaceae bacterium
CAGGCGGCCGCCGCCGATCGCGATAGCGGGCCGGCCGATGTGCCACTGGCCGATGTGATGGTGACCGATTTTCCGACAACCGATCCGGATACGCAATTGGCCGACCTTTATGGCCCGGCAAGCGCGGGCCTGCCGATTGCCGTGACCGACGCGGAGGATCGCCTGGTAGGCGTAGTGGAGCCAGAGGCGGTGTTCGCCCAGCTCGCGACGGACGCGCAGGCCCCGGACCCGGCCACACTGCCGGTCGATGATTCTGCCGCGACACCTACCCAGAAAGGAGACGCGCAATGAGCCCGTCCGATTTTGTCGTCCTGCCCTTTGACGCATGGGTCAATGATTTCGTCCGGGGGTGGCTGGTGCCCAATTTCCGCCCCTTCTTCCGGGCCATCCAGGTGCCGATCAACGGGGTGCTCAACGGACTTGATGGCTTTTTTGCCGTCGTCCCCATGCTGGCAACGACCATTGTCTTTGCCCTTTTGGCGCTGAAATTTGCCGGGCGGGGAATGGCTGTCTTCACCGTCGTTGGCTTCTTTTTTATCGACATGATTGGCCTTTGGGCGCAGACCATGACGACCTTGGCGATGATTATCACGGCCGTTTTGTTCTGCGCAGTGATCGGCATTCCGCTGGGCATTCTGGCTGCGCGCCATGATCTGACCTGGAAGGTGGTGCGTCCAACGCTGGACGTGATGCAGACCATTCCGAGCTTTGTCTATCTCGTGCCCATCGTGATGCTGTTTGGCGTCGGCATGGCCCCGGGCATCATCGCCACGGTGATCTTTGCGCTGCCGCCAATCGTGCGCCTGACCAATCTGGGCATCCGCAATGTGCGCGGCGACCTGATCGAAGCAGCCGAAGCCTTTGGGTCGACACCGCTGCAGATGCTGTTTGAGGTTCAGCTGCCGCTGGCCATGCGCACCATCATGGCGGGGCTCAACCAGACGCTGATGCTGGCGCTGTCCATGGTGGTTATCGCGGCGCTGATCGGCGCGGGCGGGCTGGGGCTGGTGGTCAATACCGGTCTGGGACGCCTCAATGTCGGCCAGGCAACGGCAGGCGGCGTCGGTATCGTCATCCTCGCCATCGTCCTCGACCGGATTACGCAGGGCCTGGGCGCCCCGGGCGAAAAGATTTCGCTGCGCCAGACGCTTTTGTCCATGTTGCGACCCGCCAATACCCGGCCGTCGCTCGAAAAAGTGGCCTCCTAGCGCCACTCGCTGGGGAGCAATCCCCATTCGCCTCCGCCTCTCCGGCGGACCCACGAAAAGCAAAAAAAAGGAGACAAACAGCAATGTTCCGTCTCAAGACTGTCTGTTCGATCGCAACCATGATGCTGGCCACCACAGCGGCCAGCATGCCGGCCCTTGCCCAGGACAATCTGGGCAATGGGACCGAAATCATTATGGCCCAGCCCACCTGGGATACGGGCTGGTTCCATACCGAAATCTTCAAGCAGCTGTTCACCGAGTTGGGCTACTCGGTCGGTGACGTGCTCACGCTCGACAACCCGGCCTTCTACCAATCTGTCGGCTATGGCGACGTGACGCTGTGGGTTGATGGCTGGTTCCCCATTCACAATCCCTACCAGTCCGCCTTTGAAGGTACCGCTGAGGTGATCGGCCCGGTGGTGAGCGGCGGGGCGCTGGAGGGCTATCTCGTCGACAAGAAAACCGCCGAGGCGATGGACATCACCTCGCTCGAGGATTTCAAGCGCGACGACGTCAAGCAGGCGTTCGACCGGGATGGCGATGGCAAGGCCGATCTGGTGGCCTGTCCGCCGGGCTGGGGGTGCGAGCTGACCATCGAGCACCATATGAACGCCTATCAGCTGAACGACCACCTCAATCTGATCAAGGCGGGCTATGCAGCGGCAATGGCCGACGCGGTGGCCGCCTATGATACGGGCAGCCCGATCCTCTTTTACACTTGGACGCCGAACTGGACGGTCAATGAGCTGGTTCCGGGCGAGGATGTCGTCTGGATCGAGGTGCCGGAGGTGAGCCTGCCCGCAGACATGGCCGACCTTGCCGATGCGGCGACAAGGGAAGGCGTTGAGGGCTGCGTCAACGATCCGTGCATGCTGGGCTTTCCGGCCAATTCGATCGACGCCGTGGCCAATTCTGACTTCCTTGAGAAGAACCCGGCCGTGCGCGCCCTGCTCGAAAACGTCGAAATCCCGATCACCGACGTCTATGCGCAGAATGCCAAGATGAATGCCGGCGACGACGACATCGAAGCTCACGCCACTGCCTGGATCGCAGAGAACCGCGAGCTTGTCGATGGATGGCTGGAAGCTGCAAAGGCAGCCCAATAGCACTAAGGCCGGGGTTCGCTCCGGCCTTATTACGTACCCCAATGTGTGCGTGCCGCAGGGCCGAGCGTTACCCACAGGCTGTTCTCCGTCAGCGCTCATGGCACAGATTCAGGGTTGAGCTTTAAGGAGTGTTTTGGTCTCGTCGTCTGACGAAGGAACCAAGATGACTGCTAAATCCCCGAGCATCAAAAAGCCTGCCGAGCAGGTGGTCAAGGACATTCGCCGGGCGACCCGACGGATATCCTTGACCACCTGCTCGGCGGGCTTCTTCGTCTTTCTGGGTCTTTTGTCTTTCAGACGAGACTAGAACTCTCCTTAAACCTCAAACCCAATTCTGTGTCACGGACGCTGATGCCGGACATGCCGGCGCTCATAGGCATCCCAGAACGGAATGCCGAAGGCCATATGTAGTCCGACAAACATGAAGGGCAGGCCGAACAGCGGGAAAAGGTCGAGCGCGCCCCCACTCGTGGGGCCCATTTGATCCATCTATGAGGTCGCCGCCATCCAGAAGACTGCAAAGGCGGTGAACACCAGCGCGAAGGGCAATCGCGGGGTGAAGAAGTCAGATATCTGAACGCCGCCATTGGGGCGGCCATGCCAAAGCAGCCG
>JAAZLP010000079.1 GCA_012799265.1 Phyllobacteriaceae bacterium
CCGCGTTCATTCTTCGTCTCGATCGACATGGGCGTCTCCTAGTTCTGCGGTGCAGCGGGCGGTGTTCTGGCGGAACCCGGGCCGTCGAGGACGGTGACATTGGCGCCTTCGCTCAGCTGCAGGATACCCTCGGTTATGATCGCGTCGCCAGGCGCAAGGTCGGCCATGACCAGCACGCCATCGCTGTTGCGCTGGACGATTTGGGCCATGACGCGCGTCGCCTTGCCGTCTTCGAATTTCCAGACATAGGAGCCATCAGCGGACCAGAGCAGTGCCAGCGGATTGACCGCCGGATATTGCTCGCCGGGGAAGTTGAGCGATACCGCAAAACTCATGCCCGCCCGCAGGAGGCTGTCGGGATTGGGAATTGTGGCCTGCACCTGGAGGGTCCGGCTTGCCGGGTCAATGCGGCTGTCGACGGCCGAGATGTCGCCGGAAAAGCGCTGGCCGGGCAGGGCGACCGCCGTGACATCGACCGACATGCCGGGGGCGAGCTGGCTCGCATAGCGTTCGGGCAGCCAGAAATCGATCTGGATGGAGGAGGTGTCGTCAATTGTGGTGATGGCCGTCTGGGCGCTGACATAATTGCCCGGGGTAACGCGGATGAGGCCAACCTCGCCGCTGATCGGACTGGTGATGGTCCGACGCTTAAGCGCCAGTTCTGCGTTGCGCAGGGCAAGCTGGGCATTGGCATTGGCGAGCTGGGCGGCGGTCAGCGCCGTGTTGGCGACAATGCTGCTGCTGGCAAGGCCCGTGGTGCGTTCAAGGGTTGCCGCTGCGTCTTCGGCCGCCAGAAGGGCGCGGTCATATTCGATCTGCTCGGCATCGGCATCGAAACGGGCGATGACATCGCCTGCCTCAACCTTCTGGCCGGGCCGCACCAGGACTTCAGCCAGGGTGCCGGCGCTGGGCGCCAAGACGGTCACCGAGCGCGCTGGCGTGCCTTCGCCGATGGCATTGAGCGTATCATTGATCGTGGCCATCACGACTTCGGTGGTCACGACATTGGTGACGCGACCGCCAGGGCCGAAAGGACCACCGGGGCCGCCCGGTCCGCCCGGTCCGCGGGGACCGGCGCCTGGGCCGGGGGCGCGAGGCGCCTCGGCCTGCACGCTCGGCCCGAAGGGGAGGACGATGCCAGCCTTTGCCAGCGTCTCCGGCGCCCCGGGTACAAGGAAGAGCCAGCCAAGACCTGCTGCCAGAAGAACGACGAGTGATGCAACAATCTGCCGGATCAAATGAAAACCCCAGCCCCAATTTCAATGCGCTGTCTGTTGGTTACCAGCGGCGGAAGGTGATCACCACTTACAATCTTGTAATTTCTGCATCGTGCTCGACGCCGGGGACAGGAACAGTGTCAGCGTTTGGTGCAGCGGCAGGGCGGTCTGGCTCGTGTGGCAGCGCGTCAGCTAGAAGCGGCTCGCAACATAAGTTGCCGCCCTGCGCACCGCGTCGAGCATGGCGGCGGTGGTGACGCTCATCTGTTCATCGCTGCGCATGGTGATCCCGACGGGACCATGCGTGGCGCTGGTATCAACGGCGAGCGCCACCAATTGCCCGATTTCGAGATCGCGGGCCACGACGCTGCGGGAAATGGTCCAGATGGCGTCATTCTCCAGCGCATAGGCGCGCGCGAAACTGTTGGACACGGTTTCGATCTCAAATTTGATCTTGCCCACGCCTGCCGTGATGAAGAGGCTGTCGACGATCGGCCGGATGATGGCATTGGCGGGCGGAAGCAGCACCGGATAGGGCTCGATATCGCGTACGCTCAATGGCGCGCGCTTTGCCAGTGGGTGGCTGGGCCGGACGGCGAAGGTCAGCTGCTCGGAATATAGGTGCTCGAAGACAAGGCCCTTCATGACATCGGGGCTGGCGAGGCGCCCGACACTGAAATCGAGCTTGCCATCACGCAGCATGGCCAGGAGATGGCCACTGGGCCCGCTTTCAATATGGACTCGGCAGGCGAGGGGGCCGGCGGCGAACATGGCGACGGCACGGGGGACTACCTCGACCTCGACCGTCGGCAGAGCACCGATGCGGACCACGGTCTGGCTCACCTTGTCGGAATTGAGACTTTCGACCCCTTC
>JAAZLP010000080.1 GCA_012799265.1 Phyllobacteriaceae bacterium
ACTCCTTCAGATCTCGCCTTCTTTTTCGTTCGACTGGCCACCAAGGAGGGGGCGCGCGAGATCGAGCAAATCTGCTTCCCCACGCAGGTGCAGCATGGCCGGGGAAGCAGGGGGGAAGCAGCAGAACGGAAATCCACGGCGTTTCCAGCGTATGGACGCGGAAAGCGGAGTCAACGTAAGTTATTGAGGTATAGGGGTTTTTCGTAGTTTTGCGGTTTAATACTTGCTGGAGCGAAAACTGCCCGGACGGGTTGCCAAGGTTGGGGTCGTGGGTTCGAATCCCATCGCCCGCTCCAGTTTGCCTCTTGTCCGACCCGGAGACATAGGTAACAGTTTGTCCCTAAGACATAGGTGACAACCTCGTGCCAAACGGGTTGTCGATTGTTTGCAGTGTCCTCTGTTCCAGGTCGATATATCCAAGATCATAGCGCAGGAAGCTGACGAGCCAAATGCCGTCATCGACTTCCTTAATTCCCAGCTTCTGTCCAGCCAGCACGGTGGAGATGTTGATCTTCTTGCGGTGAAGGCAAAGCCGGCCGCAATGGGTGACGATGGCGTCGCGGTCATGGAAGGGATAGTCGATTTCCGGCAGCCCCAGATAGGGACGCGGCGAGGGGGCGTAGAGCTCGGCCGGCACCTTCATCGACAAGGCTTCATGCGGCCTTTCCTCATTGAATTCGCTGACGAAAGCATCGAAGCGCGCCTGCTGCTGCAGGATGGTCCGGCCGGGCGGCCTTGTGGCCTCCTTCTTCAGCGTCAGGTGCATGCGCTCATGACGTCCGTTCTCTTGCGGGTGGCCAGGCCGGATGCGCTCGAAGCCAATACCCAGCCTCAGCCACCAGACCGACAGCTTCGAGAGGTTGTAGAGCCCGTTCGGGCTGGCGAAGGGCAATCCATTGTCGGAACGGATCGCGCTCGGCAGACCATGCTCGGCAAAGACACGCCGGAAGGCCTCGAAGACACCCTGCTCGCGCGTCGATTCGAAGGCCTCGCAGCATAAGAGGTAGCGCGAGGCCTGGTCGGTGATCGTCAGGGGGTAACAGTATCGGCCATCGCCAAGCTTGAATTCGCCCTTGAAGTCGGCGCACCACAGATCATTGGCCGCGAGCGCTTCCGACAACGGCGTTCCTTGCGCCCGGTGCCGTGCCCGATTGCGGGCCTGCGCCACCAGTCCGTGCCGGTCCAGCACCGCATGCACCGTGCTCCTTGCCGGAATGCGCACGTCGCCGGCCAGCCGTCGAACCAGAAGCTCCCTGATCTTGCGCGCACCCCAGTGCGGTTTCTCCTTCTTGCAGCGAACGATCATCGCCTCGACCGCAGCGGGCAACTGGTTGGCGTAGCGCACCGGTCGCCGCGACCGGTCCGTCAACGCATCAATGCCATCCTCCTTGTAGCGATTGAAGATCTTGTAACCGGTCTTGCGCGAAATGCCGAAGTCCCGACACACCTCGCTCATCCCTTCGCCCTCCAGCAAGCGGGCGACAAATCGAAGACGCTCATCCATCACCGAAGTCTCTCTCCACGGCATCGACACCTCCCGGCCCAAAACCGAAAAGTGTAACCCATGTCTCCGGTACGAACTGTCACCTATCTCTCAGGTCGGGCATTCCGTCCTCGACAGCTCAAGTACACGGCTAGCCTTCCGGCTGCATCTGCTCCGGTTCAACTGCGCGCATCGAACCATTGTTGTCCGTCTCCGGGGCGGTCCGGAAGCCCAGATCGAAAACAAAGTAGGCGGCGATGATG
>JAAZLP010000081.1 GCA_012799265.1 Phyllobacteriaceae bacterium
ATCTCATTGCCGGTTTCATTGGCGCTTGCATCATCATCATGATCGGGCGCGCCGTCGCGAAATAGCAAAGTCGCCGGTCGCCTCGCGGCGGCCGGTCTTCCAATCGGCGGGAAGGAATTGGCGTCCGCATCGAGAAAGACGAAACGTCTTTGCCGCGCCCCAAGCCTCCGTAAATTACTCATCCCGAACAAGCTTTTCGCGCTTTACGACGCGCCGGAACCCATCGCATCAACGTCGTCAACACGACCACACCGATGGATTTTGCGTCGAAATGAACAAGCTTCTCCTCACCGCCGCGACAGCCCTTGCTGTCTCCGCCACGCCCGTGCTGGCTCAGCCGACGGACATCCTCAACGCCTCCTATGACATCGCGCGCGAGCTCTTCGAAGCCGAGAACGCCGCCTATGCCGCATCGGGCGCCACCGTCACCATCAACCAGTCGCATGCCGGCTCCTCGGCCCAGGCTCGCGCCATTCTCGAAGGCCTCCAGGCTGATGTCGTGACCTTCAACCAGGTGACCGACGTCCAGCGCCTCGTTGATGGCGGTTTCGTTTCCGAAGACTGGCAGAGCGAGTTCCCGAACAACGCTGCCCCCTTCTATTCCTTCCCCTCCTTCCTGGTTCGCGCTGGCAATCCCAAGGACATTCAGGATTGGGGCGATCTCGCCGAAGAAGGCGTCCAGGTCATCTTCCCGAACCCCAAAACCTCGGGCAATGGCCGCTACACTTATCTCGCCGCCCGCGCCTGGGCGAAGGAAGAATTCGCCGGCGACGAAGCCCAGGTCGAAGAATTCCTGACCAAGCTCTTCGCCAACGTTCCCGTCTATGAAACCGGCGGCCGCGCAGCCACCACCGCCTTCACCGAGCGCCAGCTCGGCGACGTGCTGGTAACCTTCGAAGCCGAAACGCTGGCCGTGACCAACCTGCTTGGCGCCGACAAGTATGAGCCGGTCACCCCGTCGGTGTCCTTCCTGTCAGAGTTCCCTGTCGCCATCGTTGACAAGGTCGTCGATGCCCGTGGCAGCCGCGATCTCGCCAAGGCTTATCTCGACTTCCTCTTCTCGCCCGAAGGCCAGGAAGTCGCTGCCGCCGCCTACCACCGCCCCTATGACGACGCCGTCCGTGCCGCACATGCCGACAAGTTCCCGGACGTGCGTCTCGTCAATGTGGACGAAGAATATGGTGGCTGGGACAAGGTCGCTGCCGAGCACTTCGCTGACGGCGGTCTGCTCGACAACGTCTTCGTGAACCAGTAGGCCCTTTCCGCAGGACCCAAGCGTTATTGCTGGGTTACCAATCAGCCGCCATCCCCGCCGCGGGGCCCCTATTTCGGGCGCCGTTCGGGGGTGGCGGCAACTCTACTTAAAGTTCGGACCAGCCCGACAGGACGCGACCACCATGGCAAAACCCCGCAGCAAACATCTGCTGCCCGGCTTCGGGCTGACCATGGGCGTCTCGCTTTTCTACATCACGCTGATCATTCTGCTGCCGCTGGGCGCCATGCTGCTCAAGGTCGCCGGCATGGGCTTTCCCGAATTCTGGCGCATCATCAGCTCCAACCGTGCCCTCGCCGCTTATCGCGTCACCTTCAGTTCCGCCGCCATCGCCACCCTGTTCAATGGAGTGATCGGGCTTCTCCTCGCCTGGGTGCTGACACGCTATCGCTTCCCCGGCCGCCGTCTTCTCGATGCTCTGGTCGACCTGCCCTTTGCGCTGCCCACCGCTGTGGCCGGCCTCGTCCTCGTGACGCTCTTTTCGCAGGCAGGTTGGTATGGCCAGTTCCTTGAGCCCAACGGCATCAAGATCAACTACACCCAGGCCGGCATCATCGCCGCCATGACCTTCACCTCCATCCCCTTCGTCGTCCGCTCGGTTCAACCAGTGCTTGAGGATTTGGATGAAGGGCTGGAATCAGCCGCGCAGACACTCGGCGCCAATAACTGGCAGGTGTTCACCCGCATCATTTTCCCGACCATCCTGCCCGCCTTCATCAGCGGCTGCGTTCTGTCCTTCGCCCGCTCCCTGGGTGAATTCGGCGCCGTAGTCTTCATCGCGGGCAACCTTCCCGGCGTCACTGAGATCGTGTCGCTGCTGATCTTCATCCGCCTCGAGGAATATAATTACGAGGGCGCCGCTGCCCTTGCCTTCGTGCTTCTGGCCGTCGCCTTCCTTACCCTCCTCGCCACAAATGCGCTCGCCGCCTGGCAGACGCGCTACGTCGAGAGGAGCTAAGCATGACCACGCATAAAAAGCCCCGCTCCCGTAGCGAGCTGATCCTGATCGGCCTGGCCTTCCTTCTCGCTGGCCTCGCTCTGGCGGTGCCGTTGGCGCTGATCTTCGCCTTCGCTCTCCGCGAAGGCATCGGCGTCTATTTCGCCAATATCATGCAGCCAACGACGCTCCACGCCATCTGGCTCACCGTCGCCACCGCCATCATCGTCGTCCCTATCAATCTCATGGTCGGCGCTGCGCTCGCCTGGCTGGTGACGCGCTTCCGCTTCCGCGGCCGCCAGCTGCTGATCTCCTTCATCGAGCTCCCGGCCTCGATCAGCCCCATCGTTGCGGGCGTCATCTATCTTTTCCTTTATGGCGGTCAGGGGCTCCTCGGCCCGGCTTTCCAGTCCATGGGCATCCAGATCATGTTCACGCCGCTCGCCATTGTGCTGGTGAGCCTTTTCGTGACGGCGCCCTACGCGGCGCGCGAGCTGATCCCCTTGATGAGCCAACAGGGCACCGATGACGAGGAAGCAGCCCTCTCCCTCGGCGCCAACGGGTTCCAGATGTTTTGGCACGTCACGCTGCCCAATATCCGCTGGGCGCTGGTGTACGGCGCTGTGCTCACCAATGCCCGCGTCATGGGCGAATTTGGCGCGGTCTCGGTCGTCTCCGGCTCCATCCGCGGCCAGACCAACACCCTGCCCCTGCAGATCAACCAGCTCTTCAACGACTTCAACGTCACCGGCGCCTTCGCCGCCGCCTCGACACTGACGCTGATCGCCGTGGTCACCATCATCATCAAATCCGCCCTGGAATCGCGCCGCCACGGCTAGATCTGGATGCCATGCTTGGCTGGTTCTCTCCTCACCCACCGCACCGCCCTCGGGCGTGACCCGAGGGCCACTATCAACCTTCTCGAACCTTGCGATTGGTCCTCGGGTCAAGCCCGAGGACGGCATCGAGAACTATCGGAGCGAGTGGAGTTCACCTCCCCCTTTAATGGGGCTTCGAGCTGGCCGCAGGTAAATTCGCTCCAGTGGAGCGAATTTAAGCGAGAAGGTCATGAGAGCTATGCTCGAATGGCAAGTAGCGTAGCTCGGCCAAAGGCCTAGCGAAGCTAGGAGGGGGTAAACTTCCCTCTCACCCAAATCCGCTCAGCCGTACCTAGCCTCCCACCCACCGCACCGCCCTCGGGCGTGACCCGAGGGCCACTATCAGCCTTCGCAAAACTGGCAACTGGTCCTCGGGTCAAGCCCGAGGACGGCTTCGAGTAATATTGGACACATGGAGTTCAAGTCCCATCCACAAGCCCAATCCACCCGGCGACGTGCCTAAGCCCACTGCCCCCCTCCACCACCCTTCACACCCTCGGGCTTGACCTATTGGCCCTGCACTCCCTACACGCCTAGAACAGCGCTGCCGCCGGAGCCGCCAATGCATACGACCCACACGATCCCCCTTCGTCACCGCGCACCCCTCATTCTGGGCCAGCGCGCGCTCGTCATGGGCATCCTCAATGTTACCCCTGACAGCTTCTCCGACGGCGGCACGCATAACGCCGTCGATTCTGCTCTCGCCCATGCCAGACAGATGCTGGCTGAAGGCGCCGACATCATCGACATCGGCGGCGAAAGCACCCGTCCCGGCTCTGAACCGGTTGGCGTCCAGGAAGAACTGGATCGCGTCATGCCGGTCATCGACGCCATTCGCGCTGCCGGTATCACGGCTCCGATCTCCATCGACACGATGAAGCCGCTCGTCGCAGAACAGGCTCTGCAGGCTGGTGCCGACATCATCAACGACGTCAATGGCCTCCAGGCAGCGCCGGAAATGGCTGAGGTCGCCGAGCTTCATGGTACCCCGGTCATTGCGATGCACTGGGACCGGACATGGACCGCAGAAACCGATGCGATCCCGGCCATGATCAACTGGTTCAAGACCACCTTCGACATCGCCCGGAAGGCCGGCGTCAGCGCCGACCGCATCATTCTCGACCCTGGCTTTGGCTTCACCAAGACCCTGAATCAGAACTACAACATCCTCCGCCAACTCCCTGAACTTCAACGCGCTTTCCCGTCGAACGCCATCCTCGTCGGCACCTCGCGAAAGTCGATGATCGGCAAGCTGCTCGACAATCAGCCGTCCGAACGGCTGGCCGGCACGCTGGCTACGACCGTTCAGGGCTACGACCGTGGCGGGCACATTTTCCGTGTGCACGATGTCGCTGCTAACCGCGATGCCCTTCGCGTAGCGCAGGCAATTCTGTATGGTCCCGAAGGGGCCTGACCCCGCCCTGCCCACGATTTGCATCGAGACACGCGCATGCCCCCATTCACCGGCGACCGCATCATTCTGAATGATCTGGGCTTTTACGGCTATCATGGGCTCTTCTCGGAAGAGAATTCCCTCGGCCAGCGCTTCTTCATCGATCTGCAATGCGGTGTGGACCTCTCTGGGCCAGCCCAGACCGACACAATCGGCGCCACTGTCTCCTATGCCGCGATCTATGACGTCGTGAAGGCAGCCTTTGAAACGAGGCGCATGCACCTGATCGAAGCTGTCGGCCAGAATATCGTCGATGCTCTCTTTGCGGCCTTCTCCGACATCAACTGGATCATCGTACGCGTCCGCAAGCCGGAGGCACCCATCGCCATGGTTCGTGGCGAAGCGGCCATTGAACTCCATCGCGTGCGCCCCGCCTGATGGCCCGTGCCTGGCTCTGCCTCGGCGCCAATATCGGCGATCCTCCGGCCCAGCTTGCTGCCGCTGTAGAGGCGCTTGCAGCTCATCCGGATGTTGAGCTGATCAAAGCGTCTTCGGTCATCACGACCAAGGCCTGGGGCAAGACGGACCAGCCCGATTTCGCCAACATGGCTGTCGAGATTGAAACCGCCCTCGCTCCCATCGACCTGCTTCACGCCTGCCTCGACATCGAGCGTGAAATGGGGCGGGTGCGGATCGAAGTATGGGGCCCGCGCGTCATCGATATTGACGTGATCGCCTATGAGCGGGTGGAAATGGACACGACCAAGCTCATCCTGCCGCATCGCTTTGCGCATGAGCGCGCTTTCGTGCTCGATCCCCTGAGGGAGATCGCACCCGACACGGCAGACTGGCTCGTGGAAAGAGCGAAAGGCTAGCCTCAGCCCGCCTTTGCGTGCTCACGCAGCCTTTCGACGACGAAAACAGCCTTGTCGAATTCCACCTTGCGCTTGTTGCGGCGCTCGGTGGCTTCCTCGTCTTCGCCCCAAAGACGGATCTGGTGGTCTTCGTCGACATGGGCGGCCAGCCAGACATCGTCCGGCGACAGCAGTTCATTTTGAAGGGCAATCGCCAGCAGCCCCGACCCGGTGAGGCCAGTGATCGACACAAGCGCCGTCAGTTGGAGAAGGCTGAGCCCCTCGAGAGTCTTTGCCAGCTTTTCCAGGGTGCTCGCCGGCTGCGCCTGATGGATGATGCCGATAGTGGGTTGGAAGGCGACGTCGAATTCGCGCGCCAGCTTAACCAGCGCCGCGTCCCAGACCTTTTCCTGCTCATCAACCAGCTCCTGAGGGGAATCGGCCCGATAGAGCAGCAGGTCATTGCCGGCAAACTTGATGATCTCGTCGCGGAAAGCCGGGATCATCTCATCGCCGCTTTCAACGGCGGAGTTAATGAGGCGAACGAGCGGCATGGTCGCCGGATCGATGAACTCCTGCTGTGCCGCCCATTCCTCGGCCAGCGCCTGGGCGAGGTTCAGTTCGGGCACGACGATTGGGATTTTTTTGCCCGGCGTGCGCACCTGGCGGCCATCCAGCGTGACCGAATAGCCGTCTTCCCCACGCGCCACATCCACGTCCTTGTAGAAGCGCTTGGGCAGTTCGACCTTGTTCAGATGCTGCGCCCGGCCATAGCCATCGTCACGATGCTTGTGGGCTTCTTCGAGCTGGTCGCGCATGTCTCAGGTCTCCAACAGGTCGTCGATGGCGGCTGGCAGGTCTGCGTAATCTTCAACCAACACATCCGCTCCGGCTTTCCGGAGGTCACGAACATCGTGATAACCCCATGAAACACCAATCGTTTTCGTTCCGGCAGCCTTGCCCATTTCCATATCGAAAACGGTGTCGCCGATGATGACAGTCCGCTGCCTGTCGGCGCCGGTCTCCTCCATCGCCCGCAGCATCATTCCGGGATGCGGCTTGGACGGGTTGTTGTCCGGGGTCTGCAGCGTTACGAAATGCCGGGCAATCCCGTGCAGCTCGGTCAGGCGATGAACGCCGTTGAGGCCCTTTCCGGTTGCAATCCCCAGCAGTGTGCCCGCGCGGTCCCGAAGCAAGTCGAGCGCCTCACGCGCACCAGGAAAGAGCCCCTCCCGCCCTTCCGCCCGCACCAGCGAAGCGCGATAATGGGCGCGATAGCTTTCGGACATCTGAGCGGCCTGCTCGGCATCAGCAGCGCCAAGCGCGAGCATCGCCTCTGGCAGCGACAGTCCGATGATGCGCCGGACATCCGTAGGCGTCGGCGGCGTCAGACCGGCCTGTGCAAAGGTGGTCGCCATATGTTCGGAGATCAGCGCCTGCGTATCGATCAGGGTGCCGTCCATGTCGAACATGACGAGTTTCACGCGTCGGTCTCCGGATCATTGGTCTGGGCATCGTAGCGGTTGGCATCGAACCCAAGCGCCTCCCAGCTCTGCTGCATATGCTCCGGCAGAGGCGCCGTGATGTCGATCTTCTTGCCATTGCGCAGCGGCAGGGCAATGCGGCGGGCATGGAGGTGCAGGCCCTCGCCCAGACCCGGTGCCGGCATCCAGTTCTCGATATTGAAATAACGCGGGTCACCGATGATCGGCGTACCCAACTGCGCCATGTGAACGCGCAGCTGATGAGTACGCCCGGTGACTGGCTTCAGCGTCACCCAGGCAAAGCGTCGGCTCGCCGTATCGGTGGTCGAATAGTAGCTGAAAGAGTGAACTGCGCCCGGCGCGCCATTACGCGCGACCACCATCTGCTCACCGTCAGCCGTCACCTGCTTGCGGATGAAGCACGAGATTTCGCCCTGACGCGGCGTCGGATTGCCGGCAACCAGCGCCCAGTAGATCTTGCGGGCCGACCGCGACCGGAACACCGAGCCAAAATGCTTGGCAGCAGCAGCCGTCTTGGCCACGACGAGGCAGCCCGAGGTATCGCGGTCGAGACGATGCACGAGGCGCGGCGCCTCGCCGGCCTTGTTCGGCAGGTTTTTCAGCAGCCCGTCTATATGTCGGACCGTCCCGCTGCCGCCCTGCACGGCCAGGCCATGCGGCTTGTTGAAGACGTAGAGGTCATCATCCTCATAAAGGATCAGGTCCTTGAGGAACCGCACCTCCTCCGGGTTGACCTTGAAGGCGCGCACCGTATCCGGATCATCGACCGGCGGAATGCGCACGGTCTGGCCTTCCACGAGACGCGTGCTCGGCTGCACTTTCGCCTTGTCGACCTTGACCTCGCCATTGCGGATCAGCTTCTGCAGGCGCGCAAACCCGACCTGCGGGAAATGCTTGGCGAACCAGCGGTCCACCCGCATGCCGTCGTCGTCTGCGCTTACTTCACGATGTTGGACGCCGCTCATGCCGTTCCGCCTCTGGTAATCAGAAGCCCGAGATATAGCCCGACAAGACAAACCACAACCGACAACACGACATAGAGAGCAGCCTGAGCCAGTTCGCCGCGTTCCATCAACACGATTGTGTCCAGCGAAAAGGACGAAAAGGTGGTGAACCCGCCCAGCACCCCCACCGCAAGGAACAACCGCGCCTCCGCCTGCCATTCCGGCAGCAGCCGCGCCATGAGGCCGATGAAGATTCCCATCAGTACTGACCCGACCACATTCACGATCAGCGTCGCATATGGAAACGCCCCCAAGGCCAGCCGCCCCACGCCCAGCGACACGCCATAACGCGCCATGGCGCCCAAGGCACCACCCGCACCAACCAGCAGGATTCCGTTCACTTGGCGTAAACTACTGCAGCAAGAAGAAGAATTTGCATTTGCCTGTTCACCTTTTGCTCGATCTAACGCCCTAAAGATAGCCCTAGTACAATGTCGGGGGACAGGCGATGAAGCGTTTTTTCGGAATGGTGGCAATTGCCGCCACAGCAGCAATTCTCGCCGGCTGCGCCACCACGGGCAAACGCGCCGAAATCCCGACGACGCTTATTGCGCAGGGGGCAATGGCCCATAGCTCTCCCCTCCGCTATTGGGGCGACGATCCGCAATTTGCAGCCAGCCATACCCGCGTCAAACCGGGCTCTGACGGCGCAGTCGATTTCCTCACCATTTCTGGCGGCGGCATCAATGGCGCCTATGGCGCTGGCTATCTCATGGGCTGGACCGCCAGCGGCAACCGCCCCGAATTCGAAGTCGTCACCGGCATTTCCGTCGGCGCGATCACTGCCCCCCTCGCCTTCCTCGGCACCGCCTATGACAACCGGCTCTACGAGGTCTATCAGTCCCTCGGCGCTGCCACCAATCCCAAGACCAACTTCCTCTCGGTGATCTTTGGCGGCACTGCCGCGGTGGACAATACCCCCGTCAAGGCAGCGATCGCCAAGGCCGTCGATGCCCAGATCCTCGACAAGATTGGCGCCGAACACCGCGCCGGTCGCCGCCTCTATGTCGGCACCACCAATCTCGATGCCCAGCGTCCCGTGGTCTGGGATATCGGCGCCATCGCCAACAGCAATGATCCCAATCGCCTGGAGCTGGTGCGCAGCGTCATTCTCGCGTCCGCCTCGGTTCCGACGGTCTTTGATCCCGTCCTGCTTGAAGTGAACAGCAGCGGCCAGGCCTATAGCGAGATGCATGTCGACGGCGGCGTCACCGAACAGGTCCTGCTCATGCCCGGTGGCTGGGGCAAGGTCGGCAAGAACGCCCGTCTCTATGTGATCTTCAACGGCGTCGTCGATGCCCAGACCGAAACCGTCCAGCCGAATAGTGTTGCCCTCGTCGCCCGCTCGGTCCCGACCCTGCTCAAATATCTCGGCCGCGCCAATCTCGCCCAGCTTGCCACTTCGGCCAGGCAGAGCGGCGTCCATTATCGCATGACGGCCATCCCGGGTGACTTCCCTGAATCGTCCAGCGTCTTCGGTGATCCCGTCTGGCTGGCCCAGCTCTATGATTTCGGCCACGCCCACGGCAAGGCGGGCTCCTGGCGCGATCGCAACTAGTCCTCGCCGCGCGCTGCCTTCTTGGTGGCGCGCAGCCGCTCGAAATAGTCCTTGCGCTTTTTCAGGTCGCGCTCAAAGCCGCGCTCGACCGGCTGGTAGAAGTCCTGCCGCCCGATCATTTCTGGGAAATATTCCTGGCCCGAAAACGCCTCTGGCGTGTCATGGTCATAGATATACCCATCGCCATAGCCCTCTCCCTTCATCAGCTTGGTAGGCGCATTCAGAATGACCATTGGCGGCATGGGTGAGCCGGTCTGCTTCGCGACCGCCCTTGAGGCCTTGTAGGCCGTATAGATGGCGTTCGATTTGGGCGCGAGCGCCAGATAGACCACGCAATTGGCCAGCGACAGTTCGCCCTCGGGCGAGCCAAGCATCTGATAGGCATCGCGCGCCGCCACGGCATGAACAAGCGCCTGCGGGTCCGCAAGACCGATATCTTCCGACGCCATCCGGATCAGGCGCCTTGCCAGAAACAGCGGATCTTCGCCCGCCTCAAGCATGCGCGAAAAATAGTAGAGCGCCGCATCCGGATCCGACCCGCGAATGGTCTTGTGCAGCGCGGAAATCAGGTTGTAGTGCCCGTCCTGCGCCTTGTCATAGATCGGCGCCCTGCGCTGCACCACTTCCAGCATGGAATTGGGATCGAGTATCTCCCCCTCGCCGGTCGAGGCGAGAATTTCCTCGACCAGTCCGAGCAAGGCCCGTCCGTCACCATCGGCCAGCCCCAGCAGCGTTACCCGCGCCTCCTCGGTCAGGGGCAACTTTGCCCCCAACAGCTCTTCGGCGCGCTGCAGCAGCTTTTCGAGATCAGCCTGCGCGAGTGACTCAAACCGCAGGACCTGGCTCCGCGACAGCAAAGCCGCGTTCAGCTCAAACGAAGGGTTTTCGGTGGTCGCCCCGACCAGCACCACGGTGCCGTCTTCCATGACCGGCAGAAAGCTGTCCTGCTGGGCCCGATTGAAGCGGTGGATTTCGTCGACAAAGAGCAGCGTCCGGTGCCCGGAAAGCCGCTCGAAACGCGCCTTCTCGAACACCTTCTTGAGGTCCGCCACCCCCGAAAAAATCGCTGAAATCTGCTCGAAGCGGAAATCGATCTGATCCGCCAGCAGTCGCGCCACTGTGGTCTTGCCGGTGCCCGGCGGTCCCCAGAGGATCAGCGACCCCAGCCGCCCGGAGGACAGCATTCGCCGCAAGGTCCCATTCGGCCCTAGCAGATGCTCCTGCCCGATCACCTCATCGAGACTGCGCGGCCGCAACTGATCCGCCAGCGGGCGGGCGGTATCGGCTTGGTTCTGGTCGGCGGCAAAGAGATCGGACATGTCCCTGTTCTATCCCATGCCGCCGCGCTTTCGAAGCCGTACCGCCGCTTCATCCCCGCCAAAGCACCGCCTAGCCGCTGACGATGAACCGGTTCACCCGTCCGTCACGCTGCAGGATCAACTGCCACGTGCGCACCCGCTGCGACGCAACCTCGGAGAAAGTACGCGCCGTGCCGATCTCGATCTCGTTGAGCGCGAGAATGATGTCATCGACCCGGAGGCCCATGGCTTCAGCCGGCGAGCCTGGCTCAACGGCGGTCACAATCACGCCCCTGGCATCATAGGCCAGACCCTTCTGCTCACTCAGCGCCGGATCGAGTTCACGCACGGTAGCTCCGGCAAAGCGCGAATTGGCGTGTGGCGCGATGGATGCGATCGCTCCTTCCGCCGCGGGCGGTGCCGTCTCGACGGTGAAATTGATGGTTTCGGTGGTGCCGATCCGCAGCCGCTCAAGCGCCGTAACCGATCCGATGGCGCGCGTTGCCAGCCGGAAGTTGAATGCGCTCGGATCCTCAATGCGCAACCCATCAAGCGACAGGATCACATCGCCGGAGCGGAAGCCTGCCTTTTCGGCCGGTCCGCCCGGAGCCACCTCGGTGATCATCGCCCCGTAAGGGGCCGGCATGCCGAGGCTTTGGGCGATGTCGGAGGTCACCGCCTGCATTTTCGCACCGAACCATGGGCGCACGATCTCGCCGCCGGTCACACCCGCGTCGGCCACCAGCCGCGCCATATTGGATGGGATCGCAAAGCCGATGCCCACTGAGCCGCCGGACCGCGAATAGATGGCGGTATTGATACCGACCAGATTGCCCTCGAGATCGACAAGCGCGCCGCCGGAATTGCCCGGATTGATCGCCGCGTCGGTCTGGATGAAGAATTCATAGTCGGTTGCCTCAACCCCGGTGCGCGCCAGAGCCGAGACGATCCCGCTGGTCACCGTCTGGCCCACGCCGAACGGGTTGCCGATGGCAAGCACCAGATCGCCGACAAGCAGGCTGTCACTATCGGCGAAGGTGATGGCCGGGAATGTCGTGTTCCCCGGCTGCCGCACCCGCA
>JAAZLP010000082.1 GCA_012799265.1 Phyllobacteriaceae bacterium
CGCCCGACCAGCGGCAACGGCGTGCCCTGCAGGCGAATGGCGAGCGCATCGAGGAAGCCGAACAGGAGGCAGGCGAACATCGCAGGCACCGGCTTCCACTTGGCAAAAATCAGAGCAGCGAGCGCGATGAAGCCGCGCCCTGCGGTCATGTCCTTAACGAAGCCAGCATTCTGCGTCAGCGCGAGATAGGTGCCCGCGATGCCGCACAGGATGCCGGTGATGATCACCGCGCGATAGCGCAGCCAGGTCACCGAGATGCCAGCCGTATCCACGGCTGCAGGGTTTTCGCCGACCGCACGCAGGCGCAGGCCAAATCGGGTGCGGAACAGGATCCACCAGGTCGCAAACACCATGAAGAACGCGAAATAGGCGAGGATCGAGTGGCCGGAAATCAGCTCGTAATAGGCATAGCCAATCACGGGAACATCGCGCAGGGCTTCGGCGAAAGGCAGCGTGACCGCGCCGAAGCGGTTCTCTGCGCCGAGCGATGGCGTACGACCGCCTTGCGCGAACCAAGCCTGCCCAAGAATGATGGTCGAGCCTGCAGCGATGAAGTTGATCGCGACGCCCGACACGATCTGGTTGCCGCGATGGGTGATCGAGGCAAAGCCGTGCACGAGCGCCAGGAAGCCGGACACAAGGATCGCGGCGCCGAGGCCATACCAGGCTGAGCCATAGACAGCGGCAGCGGCGCCCGCAGCGAATGCGCCCGCAAGCATCTTGCCTTCAAGGCCGATGTCGAACACGCCGGCGCGCTCAGAGAACAGGCCCGCAAGGCAGGCCAGCAGCAGCGGGATCGACAGACGGATGGTCGAGTCCAGAATGACGACGAGAGTGTTGAAGAATTCCATCTTACGCCCCCTCGCGACTTGGCGTGCCCGCGCCAGCCTGCCGTGATCCCATGCTGGCAAACAGCGCCTGGATTGACGGTCGGAACATATGTTCGAGCGCGCCTGCAAACAGGATCACGAGACCCTGAATGATGACGATCATGTCGCGGCTGATACTTGGCATTTCGAAGGCCAGTTCCGCACCGCCCTGATAGAGCATGCCGAACAGGATGGCGGCAGGCACGATTCCCGCGGGATGGGAACGGCCCATGAGCGCGACGGCAATGCCGACAAAACCCGCGCCGGTGACGAAATCCAGCTGCAGGCGGCCCTGATCGCCCATCACCGGGTTGAGCGCCATCATGCCGGCCAGGGCGCCGGAGATCATCATGGTGATGATGATGATGCGCGCCTCGCCGATACCGGCGTAACGCGCAGCCTTGGGGCTGAACCCTTGCGTACGGATTTCATAGCCAAGGCGCGTGCGCCAGATCAGAAGCCAGACGAGGAAAGCGCAGAGAAGGGCGAGCAGGAAGGAAACGTTGAACGGAGACGAGCGCACCGTCGCGCCGAACATCTCGATCAGCCAGTTGAGCTTCGGCAGCTTGCCACCCTCAAGGAAGGTCCGAGTCTGCGGCGCCATCGAGTTCAGCGGCTTCAGCGCGCCGACCAGCAGGTAGACCATCATGCTGGCCGCAATGAAGTTGAACATGATCGTCGTGATGACGATGTGCGAGCCGCGCTTGGCCTGCAGATAGGCCGGGATAAATGCCCATGCGCCGCCAATCGCAGCGGCACCCAAGATCGCCAGCGGGAAGGTCAGCCACCAGGGCAGGATGGAATCGAAGGTCAGGCAGACCAGCGCGACGCCAAGGCCGCCGACATAGGCCTGCCCCTCGCCGCCGATGTTGAAGAGCCCGCCGTGGAAAGCGACCGCGACCGCAAGGCCAGTGAAGATGAAGCTGGTCGAGTAATACAGCGTATAAGCGATGTTGCGGCCGGAACCGAATGCGCCGTCCACCATGACGGCAGCAG
>JAAZLP010000083.1 GCA_012799265.1 Phyllobacteriaceae bacterium
GGCCTTCATACTTGACCTGGGAAAGGCCCTTGAAAAAATCGGTCACGAACGTGCCTCCTCGATGGCAGGATAGAGAGCGCGATAACGCGCATATTGGGCGGAATAGGCGGCCGACAGCGATGTGTCGGGCGAGATAACGGTCTTGATTGGCGGCATGGACATGACATCCGCAGGACGCGCGCCGGTGGCGGCACAAAGGCCGAGGCGGGCAGCGCCGAGCGCACCGCCGAAATCGCCGTCCTCAGGAAGGGCGATCTCCATATCGAGATTGGTCGCCAGCATTTTCAGCCACAGCGCTGATTTGGAGCCGCCGCCGACCGCCAGAAGGCGATTGATGGCGGTGCCGGCATCGGCCAGCACGCGCTGGCAATCGCGCATGGCGAAGGTGACGCCTTCCATGGCGGCCTGGGCCATCTGGGCGGGGTCGGTCGACTGGGAAAGGCCGACGAAGGAACCGCGAGCATTGGCATTGTTGTGCGGCGTACGTTCGCCGGAAAGATAGGGCAGGAAGATCGCTTCGCCCGGTCCCTTGAACTGCGCCGCGGCTTCGCCGGAGAGCTCGGCCTGCTTCTTGCCTGTGATGCGCGAGAGCCAGTTAAGCGAGTCCGTCGCCGAGAGAATTACCCCCATCTGATGCCAGGTATCGGGGATCGAGTGACAGAAGGCGTGCACGGCCCCTTCGGTATTGGGGCTGAACTTTTCGTTCGAGACGAAGAGCACGCCCGAGGTCCCGAGCGAGACAAAGCCTTCGCCCGGACGGATCGCGCCGATGCCGCAGGCTGCAGCCGAATTGTCGCCTGCGCCACCAGCCACAACCACAGGCCCGGTCATGCCCCAGCGAGCGACATATTCGGGCTTGAGCTCAGCGGAGACGGCAGAGCCTTCGACCAGCGAGGGCATATGATCTCGCGTGAGCCCGGTGACGCTGAGCAGTTCGTCGGACCAGTCGCGTCTCTTGACGTCGAGCCAGAGCGTGCCGGCCGCATCGGACATGTCCTCCACATGCTCGCCGGTCAGCAATAGGCGCACATAGGCCTTGGGCAGCAACACCTTGCGGATGCGCGAATAGATTTCGGGCTCGTGCTTGCGAACCCAGGCAATCTTGGGTGCGGTAAAGCCGGGCATGGCGATATTGCCGGCAATATCGCGCAGGCGGGGCAGGGCCGCTTCCATTTCCGCGCATTCAGCGGCCGAACGCCCGTCATTCCAGAGAATGCAGGGGCGCAGCACGTCGTCATTCTCACCGAGCAGTGTCGCGCCATGCATATGACCCGAAAGCCCGATGCCCTTTACGGCGGCGAGTTTTTGGGGGTGCGCTTCTTTCAGCTTGTCGATTGCGCCGAGCGTCGCTTTCCACCAATCAGCCGGGTTCTGCTCTGACCAACCGGGATGGGGGCGCACAGGCTCGACCGCAGGCGCGGAAGCGTCGCCCAGCGGCTTACCCGCCGCGTCGATCAGCAGTGCCTTGACGCCTGAGGTGCCGATATCAATACCAAGGAAGGTCATGAGGCACGTACCTCAGACGAAGAGCAGTTCAACAACGGATCGTCCTCCCGCCCATTTTTGGGCCACGCCGCTTTCGGAATACGGCTTCTTATCTCAGATTGTCGCGCAGGAAAATCCCAATTTCAATGGGGTCTGTCGCAACAGGACGGGCGGTGCCCAAAGCCAGAGACCGTGCGGCAGCGATGGCCTCACGGATTTCGCCATCTGGATTCTGGTCGAGCACCACATCAATGGCGCCGCTGACAAGGCCAGCACGCGTTGGCTCGGTCAATTCGTGGGCGATAACGCGCAGGCTTTTTGCCCGGCCCGAGGCCTGCAAGGCGGAGACGAGACCAGCATTGCCAGCGCCTAGGTTGTAAACTCCGGCCATGTCCGAATGTTCGGCGAGAAGCTTACCCACCAGCGAGCCCGTCTCGGTGCGGTCGTCATGCCCTTCGACGGGCCCGACCAGTTCGATGGCCGGGAATTCTTCGGTGAGCGCGGCACGAAAACCCTCGAGCCGTTCGGCGTGGTCGCGCAAATGCAGCGAACCGGCGACAACGGCCACCTTGCCCCCCTGCGGCAGGAAACGCCCCATCAGCGACGCGGCAGTACGCCCGGCGGCGACATTGTCGATACCGATGAAATTGCGGCGCGCCGAGCCGGGGAGATCAGAGACCAGCGTCATGACGGCTATGCCGCGACGATGAGCAGCGTCCACCGCAGCGATAATTTCCGGCTCCTCGCTGGCGACGATCAGCGCGCAGTCGCAGGTCTTGGCATCGAGACCATTTAGCGCCTCGGCGAGTGCGGCAGCATCAAGCGCCTTGGTGCGGCGCAGTTCGAGATGCATGCGATCGGCAAGGGCAGAGGCAAAGCGCTTTTCAACGGCCTCCGCCAGCGCGCCCATGAATTCATTGGTGCCATCGGGGATGAAAAAGACGACATGCAGATCGCGAGACCGCGCCATCAACGAAGCATTGAGGTCGCGCGAGAATCCCAGACGCGCAATCGCCTCTTCGACCTTTTCTGCAGTAGCCGGGCGGACGCCCGGACGGCCATTGAGCACGCGATCCACTGTCGCCAGGGAAACACCTGCCGCGCGCGCCACGTCGTGAACGGTGGCCCGACGCCTGATCATGCTTTCTTCCAAGACCGGAAATCCTCTCGCCGCTTGCGCCAACACTTGTGGCAGCGAGGCCAAACGTCAAGTGTAACGTTGCAGGGCTGAGGGGAATGGGTCTAAACCTCACACCCGAAAC
>JAAZLP010000084.1 GCA_012799265.1 Phyllobacteriaceae bacterium
CCCTGCCGGTCGCCGGGTCATGCAGCTCCGGCATGTCGATGAGATGGCCTTCGACATGGCTGCTCCTGGCAATCAGGTTGTCGCCGAAAAGCTTGTCGGTCCAGGCCATTTCCTGCCCGACAACCGAGGCACGGACGATGCGCCAGTCCTCGAGACGGATGCTCGCATCCAGTCCCTTCCAGCTCACTTCCTGGCGCTGGCCAGAAAACGCGTCAGAAAGGACAGCCGGTCCCTGCGCAAAAGCCAGAAGATGGGTGGGGCGATAGATCATCGCGCTGGCGCGCACGGTCGGGACTTCGACCAGAAGGTCGCCCGAGACAATGCTCGTATTGATGCAGGTCACATCAAAGCGGAAGGGGAAACCGCTGACTTCGAGCGTGCCGCAGGTGAGCTGGGGCATGGTCTCGCCGTCGGCAAAGGCCAACTGATCGATCTGATTTCGCACGAAGTTCGCTGCAAAAAGCCAGGCGCCGGACCAGGCGACAACCACGAACAGTATGACAGAGCCAAGAATGATGATTCGCTTTTTCATATCACTTCATAACCTCGCCGCGATTTTGTCAGAAGCGGGTTTCCGAACGCGCTGTTCATTTGCAGTCAACCTGACATGCGGCATAGTAGCGGTAATCTGATGAGTGATTTGGGTCAGGCGATGACGATCCGTGAATTGGGCGAAAAGGCGCAGAGCATCTGGGTCTTCGGCTATGGGTCGCTGATCTGGAACCCGGGCTTCCGCTATGGCAATGCCCAGCTCGGGCTCCTGCATGGCGCGCATCGCTCGCTCTCGATCATTTCCCACCATCATCGCGGCACGCCCGAACGCCCGGGCCTCGTCTTCGGCCTCACGCGCGGCGGCTCCTGCCGCGGCATGGCTTTCGAGGTCGCTGCCGACGACTGGGCGGAAGTAAAAGCCTATCTCGATGCGCGCGAACTGGTGACGCGCGTCTATCGCGATGTCATGCGTCCGGTCACCCTCTGCGATGGACGCAAGGTCTCGGCGCTGGCCTATGTGGTCGATGAGCGGCACGAGCAATTTGCCGGCGCGCTGAGCCCGGAAGCGCAGCTCGCCATGATCCGCGCAGGCATCGGCATTTCCGGTCGCAATGTTGATTATGTGCTCAATACCGCCCAGCATCTCGCCAAGCTCGGCATTTATGACAAGCCGCTGATGCAGCTTGCTGCCGAACTCGCCAAGGATGCCAATATTCAGGCGGCCTGAGCCGTCGGGCCGAGAAGCGGCGCGACCAGCGGCTCGCCGCCTTCAATGTCCCAGCGTGCGGTGGCACCATCCTCGGTGTCGAGGCGAAACACCGCCGTGCCGCAATCAAGCGCCAGCCGGAACTGCACGCGGCTCGTCGGATCGCTCACCAGATCATCGGTCGAGCCGACCCAGAGCGCATTGCCCCCCTTGGCGATGACATAGAGTTCGGCGCTCTCCATGGAAAAGCTCTCGAGCTTCTCGCCAACCATGCCGTAACAGCGACCCGAGCGCCCGCGCCACTGACCCACGAGGCCTGTGGCAGAAGCTGCATAATGCCTATCCGTAATCGGTCGCATCGGTCGGTCCCCGGCTTTCCCAGAACAGGAACAAAACTAGAACAAATTGTATCTATCGTCAAGCGCATATTCGCTTTGACGCTACATGTATGGTTCTGTTTGCCGGTTTGGTCAATATCTAGTGGGCAGCGTCCGCCAGAGCCACTAGCCGTTCCTGCAGCTTGGGATCGACGGGACGGTTGAGACCCTGCTCATAAGCCTCCAGCGTCAGCCGGTTGGATTCCGCCTCGATGGCGCTGCGCAGTCGCTCGGTGAAGACGTCGGGGCTCAGCCCCGGCTCGATGGCGGGCAGGAAGCGCGCCTTGGCAGTGCCGGGCCAGATGACCAGGCTATGGCGCCCCCAATAGAGCCCGGAATTGAGCGCCACAGGCACGACCGGCACATTGAGCGCGCCATACATGCGCACGATGCCCTGCCGGTATTCGGGCGGGGCCAGCGCCGCCTTGCGCGTGCCTTCGGGGTAGATGACGATCTGACAGCCGCGATCCGCCGCCGCCTGGGCCTGGGCGATCATCTGCGGAATGGCCTCGGCCCCGCGCTGGCGGTCGATCTCGATGCAGTCGAGCGAATTGGCGGCCCAGCCGAAGAAGGGAATGCGCATCAATTCCTTCTTGGCGATGAAGGCGGGACGCGGCAGGAAGGGGAAAATCGCAAAGATGTCCCAGTCGGACTGATGCTTGGAGCCGATGATGCAGCCCCCGGCCGGAATATTCTCGGCGCCGGTGACCTCGGTCTTGAGCCCGCAGATCACCCGCAAGAGCCATAGGGTGGAGCCACACCAATAGCTTGCAATGGCCCAGCCAAAGCGCGTGCGCTTGGCGAAGAGGCCGACCCAGCCTGCCACGATGGCGCAGAAGGCGGTATTGGTCAGGAACAGAACGTAAAAAATGACCGTACGGATCGCCTGGATGGCGGTCTTCAATGGCATCGTTTTCCCCGCACTTTTCGCCTTTGCTCGTTTCTAGCCAGCCGCCTTAGGCTTGGCGAGGAAAATGCTCAAGACGCTTCGCAGAGATAGCGCCGAACCGTGAGCCGCGAGGTCACAGCCGTCAGGGCTGCAATCACCGGCACGACGCCAAGGATGAAGGCCATGCCGTCCCATCCGAGGAGGAACCGCCCGAACAGTACGCCGACCTGCGCATTGGCCTCTGTCGGCAACACACTGCCCGCCGCCGCACTGATGAGGGCGAAGAAGAGGAGCGCCAGTACGGCGCCAAGCAGCCCGCCCTGAAGGCCGATGGAGAGGAAGCGTCCCTGGAATTCCCCGGCGATGAACTTGTTTGACGCACCGATAAAATGCAGCACGTCGACGATTTCGCGGTTCGACGCCATGGCGCCACGCGTCGCAAAGATGATGGCGAGCACGGTCGCGACGCCGATCAGCCCGAGCACGAGAAGCCCGGAGAGCACAACGGTCCCGGCCATGGTGTTGAGCTGCTGGCGCCAGGCAGCGTGGGTATCAAGGCTCGCGCCCTTGATGGCCTGGAGATTGCGCTGCAATTGCTCGACATCGCTGTCGACCGGATCGGCCAGCTGCACGACGACGAGCCGCGGAATATCGATGGCCGAGAGATCAAGCCCGGCGCCGAGCCAGGGCTCGAGCAGCGCCTGGCTTTCCTCAATGGTCAGTGCCCGCGCGCTGGCCACGCCGGGCGTCGACTGCGCCAGCGACACGGCAGTGCGCAGATTGCTTTCCATGACCTCGCCCTGGACCGGGCGGATCTGGATGGTGAGTTCCCGACCCACATCCGCGGACCAGGCGATGGCCGATTTCTGCACCAGGATCACCCCGCCCAGCGTTACCGCCGAGAGAAATGCCATGATGGTGATGAGCAGGAGCAGTGTGCGACCGGCGACGCTTTTCTCCGGCACGATGGGGGCGGCGCCGCTGCGGCGGGGCAGGAGCGCAAGGAGCTGCCTAATCATGGATGGTCAGCTCCCCCTTGTTCAGAACCATGCGCGGATAGGGGAAGCGATCGAGCAGCGGCAATTCGTGCGTCGCCAGAATGATGGTCATGCCCAGCGTGCGGTTGAGCTCGGCAAAAAGATGAACCAGCCGGCTCGAAAGGTCGGGATCGACATTGCCGGTCGGCTCGTCCGCCAGAAGGATTTTCGGGCGGGCGATGACGGCGCGGGCAATGGCGGCGCGCTGCTTCTCACCGCCTGAAAGCAGCGTCGGGAAAGCATGCATGCGTTCGCCTAGGCCAACCCATTCGAGCAACTCGACCACATTGGGGCGATACTCGCTTTCCGGCTGACCCAGCACGCGCAGCGGCAGGGCGACATTTTCAAAGGTCGTCAGGTGATCGAGCAGGCGGAATTCCTGAAACACGATGCCGATATGGCGCCGCATCTGCAGCAGGCGGTCCTGATCGAGATTGCTCACATTCTGGCCAAACATGTTGACCGTGCCGCGGCTGGGCTTCAGCGACAGCAGCAGCAGCCGCAAGAGGCTGGTCTTGCCGGAGCCGGAGGGGCCGGTGAGGAAATGAAAGGAACCGGGTTCAATGTTGAACGACAGGTCTTTCAGGATTTCCGGGCCATTGCCATAGCGCAGGCCCACATCGGAAAACTCGATCAAAAAGTCTGGCTCCCAGCACGGTGCGGCGGCGTTGGCGGCCCCCGGGCGAATCACTTGTTGCGGCATCATAGCAGCGCGCGCGTTGCGCGG
>JAAZLP010000085.1 GCA_012799265.1 Phyllobacteriaceae bacterium
AATGGCGGTCCCTAGGGACCGCCATAATCAAAGAGAAAAGTAAGCGCTGCTTACGCGGCGACGAGGCTGCGCAGCACGTAGTGCAGGATGCCGCCGTTCTTGTAGTAGTCGAGCTCGTTGGCCGTATCGATGCGGCAGCGGGTTTCGACATTGACCACATCGCCATTGGCGCGGGTGATCTTGACGTTCACAGTCGCGCGCGGCTCGATCTTGTCGACGCCGAGGATGTCGATGGTTTCCGAACCATCGAGGCCCAGCGTCTGCCAGCTTTCGCCTTCCTTGAACTGCAGTGGGATCACGCCCATGCCGACCAGGTTCGAGCGGTGGATACGCTCAAAGCTCTGCGCGATCACAGCCTTGACGCCGAGCAGGTTCGTGCCCTTGGCAGCCCAGTCACGGGAGGAACCGGTGCCGTATTCCTTGCCAGCGAAGATGACCAGCGGCGTGCCCTGGGCCTGATAGGCCATGGCCGCGTCGTAGATCGGCATCTGCGAGCCATCGGGACCCTTGGTGAAGCCGCCTTCGACGCCATCGAGGATCATGTTCTTGATGCGGATATTGGCGAAGGTGCCGCGCATCATGATCTCATGGTTGCCGCGACGGGCACCGTAGGAGTTGAAGTCCTTGGGGGCAACCTGACGCTCGGTCAGATACTTGCCTGCCGGGGTGCCAGCCTTGAACGAGCCGGCTGGGGAAATGTGGTCGGTGGTGATGGAGTCAAGGAAGAGCGCGAGAACACGGGCCGAGACCACGTCGGTCACCGGCTTTGGCTCCATGGTGAGATCTTCGAAATAGGGCGGGTTCTGGACATAGGTCGAGGACGAGTTCCAACCATAGGTTTCGCCGCCTTCGACAGCGATGGCCTGCCAGTGTTCGTCGCCCTTGAAGACGTCCGAATAACGCTTGCGGAACATGTCGGCGGTGACGTGCTTGCGCACGATCTCGGCAACCTCGTGGTTGGTCGGCCAGATGTCCTTGAGATAGACCGGCTTGCCATCCTTGCCCGTGCCGATCGGCTGGGTGGTGATGTCGACATTGAGCGTGCCGAGCAGCGCATAAGCAACGACCAGCGGCGGGGAGGCCAGGTAGTTGGCGCGCACGTCCGGGTTAACACGGCCTTCGAAGTTGCGGTTGCCGGAGAGAACCGAGGCCGCAACGAGCTTGTTCTCGTTGATGGTGTCGGAGATCGCCTGCGGCAGTGGGCCGGAGTTACCGATGCAGGTGGTGCAGCCATAGCCGACGAGGTTGAAGCCGAGGGCGTCAAGATCGTCCTGGAGACCGGCAGCGGTGAGGTAGTCGGTGACCACCTGCGACCCCGGTGCGAGCGAGGTCTTGACCCACGGCTTGGAATTGAGGCCGAGGGCGCGTGCCTTTCGGGCGACGAGACCGGCAGCCACCAGAACCGACGGGTTCGAGGTATTGGTGCAGGAGGTGATCGCAGCGATCACGACCGAGCCGTCATTGAGCTTGTAGTCGCAGCCGGCAACCGGGAACGCGGCTTCTTCCGGAATGTCGTCAACGCCATTGGCGCCTTCATCGACAAAGCGCGATTCCTGCTTGTCGGCCGGCAGCTTGGTACGGTCGATGCGGCCACCGGAAAGCTCCGGCAGGGCTTCTGCGAAGGCACGGGTGACGTCCTTGAGCGCGACGCGGTCCTGCGGACGCTTCGGGCCGGAGAGCGACGGCACAACGGTCGAGAGATCGAGTTCCAGCGTCGAGGTGAAGATCGGGTCTTCGCTGTCGGTGGTGCGGAACATGCCCTGGGCCTTGGAATAGGCTTCAACCAGCGCAACGCGGTCAGCGTCACGGCCAGTAGTGGCCAGGAACTTCAGCGTATCGGCGTCGACCGGGAAGTAGCCGCAGGTGGCGCCATATTCCGGCGCCATGTTGGCGATGGTCGCCTGATCTTCGAGGCTCAGATAGTCGAGGCCCGGGCCATAGAATTCGACGAACTTGCCGACCACGCCCTTCTTGCGCAGCATCTCGGTGACGGTCAGCACGAGGTCGGTGGCGGTGATGCCTTCGTTGATCTTGCCGGTGAGCTTGAAGCCCACGACTTCGGGGATCAGCATGGTGATCGGCTGGCCGAGCATGGCGGCTTCAGCTTCGATACCGCCAACGCCCCAACCGAGAACGGCCATGCCGTTGACCATGGTGGTGTGGGAGTCGGTGCCGACGAGGGTGTCGGGATAGGCGACGGTTTCGCCGTTTTCTTCCTTGGTCCAGACGGTCTGGGCCAGGTATTCGAGGTTCACCTGGTGGCAGATGCCGGTGCCGGGCGGGACAACGCGGAAATTGTCAAAGGCCGACTGTCCCCAGCGCAGGAACTCATAGCGTTCGCCATTGCGCTCATATTCGAGCTCGACGTTCTGCTGGAAGGCGAGCGGGGTGCCGAAGCTGTCCACCATGACCGAGTGGTCGATGACGAGGTCGACGGGAACCAGCGGATTGATCTTCTGCGGATTGGCGCCGAGCTTGGCAGTCGCGTCGCGCATGGCGGCAAGGTCAACAACGGCGGGAACGCCGGTGAAGTCCTGCATCAGCACGCGGGCCGGACGGTAGGAGATTTCGTGATCCGACGTGCGCGTCACCAGCCACTGCGCCACGGCTTCGATATCGGCCTTGGTCACGGTGCGGTTGTCTTCAAAGCGCAGGAGGTTTTCCAGCACGACCTTCATCGAGCCGGGGAGCTTGGAAACACCGGCGAGGCCGTTCTTTTCCGCTTCGGCGATGGAATAATAGGTATAGGTCTTGCCGCCGACAGTGAGCGTCGACTTGGATTTGAAGCTGTCTATTTGTGTCACGATGCTCCGCCCTTCTTGCTGCCTGGAGCGCCAACCGTCCGAAGGGGCCGCGCTTTTTTGTCTATGATAGAGCACTTGTTGCAGTGCTGGATGCCGGCGTTTCTTCGGAGGGGGCCGTACGAAATGCCGCGCTTTTCTGGAATGACTCCAATCTCAAGGGCTTATAGTCAATTGGATGGGGCCTTGCCAGTCAGACCAATGGTCCAATACGAGATGGGGCCATGACGCACCGGCAAGTCCATAAAGAAGTTTTCCTTAAGGTAGAGGGCCTTGCCCTCGGCCGTGGGGACCTTGTGCTCGCTCAGGATGTGAGCCTCAGCGTCGCCCCAAGAACCGGGCTCTTACTGCGCGGGCCGAATGGCGCCGGCAAATCGACGCTGCTCCTGACCCTGGCGGGACTGCTGCAACCGCTTTCAGGATCCATCACCTTTGTCGGCCATGACGAGGAAGACGGACCCATCCTGCATCATTGCGGCCATCGCAACGCGGTGCGGGCCCGCCTTCTGGTGCGCGAGACGCTGCAATTCTGGGCATCCATCAATGGCCATAATGGGCTCGGTATCGACGAGGCCCTTGAGCGCGTCGGTCTGACACGGACGGCAAGGCTGGATGCTGCCTATCTTTCAGCGGGGCAGCAGCGGCGCCTGGCGCTGGCGCGGCTTCTTGTTTCGCGACGCCCTGTATGGCTGCTCGATGAGCCAAGCGCGGCGCTCGATGCAGATGGAAAGATCCTCCTCGAAACACTCCTCGCAGAACATCTCGCCGATGGCGGCCTCACCATCATCGCCACCCACGACGATATCGACGTGCCGGGGCTGGATACGCTGACTCTGGGGAAAGCGGCATGAGCGGATTTGTAAGCATCATGCGGCGCGAGATGCGTCTCGCCTTTGCCGCGGGCGGCGAAGTCCTCACTCTTCTTTTGTTCTTCGTCATCGTTGGCGCCATTGTCCCCTTCGCGGTAGGGCCGGACAAGGAACTGCTGTCGCGTATTGCGCCCGGAATCGTCTGGATCGCAGCGTTTCTCGCCATGCTTCTGGGGCTCGATCGCTTGTTCCGGGCTGATCTCGAAGATGGAACGCTCAGCCTCTATCGACTGGCCGACATGCCTCTCTCGGCGGTTGTTGCCGCAAAAGTGATCGTTCACTGGGTCACCTCCGCCCTGCCCCTGATTCTGGTTTCACCCTTCCTCGCGATGATCCTCGCCATGGACACCGAAACCTTCTGGCGTACCGTTATTTCGCTCCTTCTGGGCACCCCGGCGCTGGTGGCGTTTGGCACCTTCGGAGCCGCAATTACCGTGGCGATCAAGCGGGGTGGCCTGCTTGCACCGATCCTCATCGCACCGCTTTGCGTCCCAGTCCTGATCTTCGGCGTGGGGGTCATTGCACCGCTCGGTGGACCCGACCAGGCAACGGTCGCGATGCTCTTCCTTGCGGCACTGAGTCTCACGGCTGTTGCGCTCTCTCCCTTCGCCGCAGCGCTTGCGATAGTCTGGGGGGAAGAGTAGAGGGCGGCCATGAGCATTGAAGACACTCCCAAGATGAGCTGGTGGAACCGGCTCGCCCATCCCGGTTTCTTTGTCCAATGGACGACGCCCCTGGTCTGGCCGCTGGCCGGCATCACGCTGGCGCTGTTTGCGCTGGGCGTCTGGTACTCCTTCTTCAACTCGCCTGCCGACTACCAGATGGGCGATACGGTGCGCATCATGTATGTGCACGTGCCAAGCGCCTGGCTGAGCCAGTTCATGTACGGCATGATGGTCGTCTCGGCTCTTGGCACGCTGGTGTGGCGCCATCCCATGGCGGACGTCTCGATGAAGGCTGCAGCGCCGCTTGGCGCCGTGTTCACCTTCATGGCGCTCTTTACCGGCTCGCTCTGGGGCCGCCCGACCTGGGGCACCTATTGGGAATGGGACGGTCGCATGACCTCCACCCTGATCATGCTCTTCATCTATCTGGGCATCATCGCGCTGTGGCGCGCCTTTGACGACAAGCTTAAGGCCGCCCGCATCGTCGCGATCTTTACCCTCGTTGGCGCCATCAACGTGCCGATCATCAAGTTCTCGGTCGACTGGTGGTCGACCCTGCATCAGCCGTCCAGCGTGCTGACCGCTGAAGGCTCCAAGATTGCGCCTGAGCTGCTGACGCCGCTCTTCATCATGCTCTTTGCCTTCACCTTACTGTCCATCACGCTTCAGCTCATCAGCATGCAGACCGAAGTGAAGCGCCGTCGCGTCGCAACGCTGGAGCGCAAGGCAGCCCGTGGAGAAGCCGCATGATCGAACTGGGTCAACACGCTGAATTCATCGCCGGCGCCTGGATCGGCGTCGCCCTCTGCCTTAGCGCGCTCTGTGCCTGGGCCGTCTTTGACCGCCGCCGGGTCAATGCCCGCCTCAGCGAACTCGGGGACAAGCGCTCCTGATGCGGTATGCGCTGTTTGCCCTGCCCCTGATCGCACTCATCGCGCTGGTGACGATTTTCGCCACCTCGATGGATCGCGATGCTGATCTCGTGCGATCCGTGCTGATCGACAAACCAGCGCCTCAGTTCACCCTGCCGGCGGTGGAGGGCTTGGATGTGCCGGGCTTTGACACGGCAGCGCTCAAGGGCCAACCGACCCTGGTCAATGTCTTTGCCTCCTGGTGCGTGCCCTGCCGGGACGAGCATCCGCTGCTCGAGACCATCAAGGCAGAAACCGGCATTGCCATGTTTGGCATCAATCATTCCGACGCGCCGGAAAACGCCGTGGCTTTCCTCAAGGAACTGGGCAATCCCTATGACGCCGTCGGCGCCGACCGCGATCGCCGCGTCTCCATCGACTGGGGTGTCTATGGCGTGCCCGAGACCTTCCTCGTCAATGCAGAGGGAACCATCGTCTACAAGCATGTTGGTCCGCTGACCAAGGAAGCGATCGATGGTGAGCTTAAACAAGCCCTGGCTGGCCTGGGGATTTAGCGCTCGTTCACCTGACGTTCAGGATTGGTCGGGCATTTATGCGCAGCATAAGCAAATGGTTAGCGTATAGTGTTGCGATTGCTCCGGAAATTGATCCACGACGAAAACGGCATCAGCGTCGTTGAATATGCCCTCATCGCATCGATCGTCACGGTGGCCATGACATTCGCGGTTTCAGCCGCCGGCTACAACATCACCGACATCCTGCCCGGCTAGAAGTCGCTGGTGAGACCCTTGATCTCCCAATCACCATAACGGCTGGGTTCGAGCCCGCCACGACCGCCCTTTTCAACCGGGGCCATGGCCGTTGCCGCATCAATCTCGTTGCGCCGCGCTTCGGCCTCTGCCAGCGCCCGCTGGGCGGCGGGAGTCAACACCTTGGGCGGAAGAGCTTCCGCTGGGGTTTGTGAGACGGTGTCGTCGGTCATTTCAGTCTCTGCTGGCTTTTGCTGAGGCCCCGCTTGCACGGAACCGCCTGACACACAACATAGTTGTGAGAATTATCCTACCCAAGGGGTTTAGCCATGGCCAACACGTTGCGTACCTTCGTCCTGCTCGCGGGCATGACGGCGCTGTTCATGGCCGTGGGCTATTTCATCGGCGGCGAGGGCGGCATGTTGATCGCGCTGCTGTTTGCAGCAGCCACCAATGTCTTCGCCTATTGGAACTCGGACAAGATGGTGCTGCGCATGCAGAACGCCGTCCCCGTGGAACGCTCGCGGGCGCCCGAGCTCTATGACATGGTCGATACGCTTTCCAAGCGCGCCGGTATTCCCACGCCGGCCGTCTACGTGATCGAAACCGATCAGCCCAATGCCTTCGCCACCGGTCGTGACCCCAACAACGCCGCTGTTGCGGTGTCTTCGGGTCTGCTGCGTCAGCTCAATACAAGGGAAGTAGCGGGCGTCGTCGCGCACGAGCTTGCGCACATCAAGAACCGCGACACCCTGACCATGACCATCACCGCGACGCTGGCGGGTGCCATTTCAGCGCTGGCGCAGTTCGGCCTGATGTTCGGCGGCGGCAATAATCGCGACAATCCTCTCGGCGGGGTCGGCGCCCTGCTCATGGTCTTCCTTGCCCCCGTGG